>CAYQRP010000038.1:0-9289 GCA_964419815.1 uncultured Luteolibacter sp.
GAATGGCGCTGCCTCGTTCGGCCTGGCAAGCGCATGAAGCTGGGTCGCGAGATTGGCGTCGGTGGAATTCGCGGCGTGGTCACGGAAGTTTTTGAAAATGGCGACCGCCTGATCCGTTGGGATGCGCCACTCGATCTCGAGCAGCACGGCCAACTCGCCTTGCCGCATTACATGGGCCGCGTGGAGGAGAAAGATGATCGCGAACGCTATCAGACGGTCTATGCGCAGGAGGAAGGTGCGATCGCCGCGCCAACGGCTGGACTTCATTTCACCAACGAAATGCTCGAGCGCATTTCTCACGCGTTTCTCACGCTGCATGTCGGCGTCGGCACCTTTCGTCCGGTGAGCGCCGAGGTGGTGACCGACCATGTGATGCACTCGGAGAAATTCGTCGTCACCGAAGAGACCGCCAAACGCGTCAATGCCGCAGGTCGCGTGGTTGCGGTCGGCACGACCGTCACGCGCGTGCTCGAGGCTCTGGCCAAACAAAATCCGTCGTCCACGACGCGCATCGCCGAAGCCCGTCACGCGGGCGAGACCGACATCTTCATTTATCCTCCGCACGAGTTTCGCGCGATCGACGCCCTGCTCACCAACTTCCACCTGCCGCAAAGCACCCTGCTTATGCTGGTGAGCGCGCTTGCCGGGCGCGAGCTGATCCTCGAGGCCTACCGCGAGGCGGTCGCGGAACGCTACCGGTTTTTCAGCTACGGTGATTGCATGCTGATTCTTTGAAATTTTTCGGCGCTCAGCATCGCTGCAATCTTTGCTGCAAGATGCGCGAGACCCTCTCACCGCGGCCAATGCACCCTTGACATCGCCAAACCATCGCCTCTTATTTTACCCCTCATCCGCACCCAATGATCCAGTTTGCCAAACCCAGCGCGCAGCTTGCGGGCGCCGTGATTTTCCTCGGGCTTCACGCTTCCGCCGTGGCTCAAAATTCCCCCGCCGCCCCGGCTGCGGCTGCCGAAGTGATTTCCCCGGCGCAGATCAACCGCCTGTTCAACGAAATCGATGCGGCATTCGGAGCGAAGAACTACGCCGAGATTCCTCCCAAGATCCAGACTCTGCTCAAGGCGCTTGCCAACTTTCCCGACGCGCCGCTTGAAACGCTTTACTTCAACATCGGCCTTGCCCACTTGCTCGACAACAAGGCCGCCGAAGCCGAAGCCGGATTTCTCGAGTGCCTCAAGCGTTTTCCGAACGGCGAGTACGCCTCGCGTTGCTACCTCGGTGCCGGTCGCGCCTGCGTGATGCAGGACTCGGACGAGAAAAAAACCAAAGCGATCGATCTTCTCAAGCGGGCCGCCGCCGATCCGAAGTTTCGTTCCGAAGCGGGCCTGATCCTTGGCCAAGCATACACCGATCTCGGCAAACACGAAGAGGCGCTTCAGGTGTTTCGCAGTCTGATGGGCTCGGATGTCAGGACTCCCGCGCAGACATCGGCCGCCGTTCAATCCGTGAGCCTGCTCGCCAACAGCGGCAGCATCAACGACCTGATCGCCTACCTCGACCGCCTCTCAGGTCAGGCCGGCGTGCGCGACGCGATCGCATGGTATGTGAATCAAAACATCGTCTGCGGCGACGAATTGGTGGGCAACCAGCAGTACGAGTCGGCACTCGCGATTTATCGCGCAATCCCGCCGCGCAACCAGATCATCGCCACTCAAAATGTGGCACTCGGCGAGATGCGCAAGGAGCTCAAGATCCTCGAAACCCGCGCCGAAGCCGACAAGGCCAAGCCTGCCAACCAGCGCAGCAAGGCCGCGGAGTTGGTCAACGCGCTCAAGCCCGCCATCACGGTCGCCGAAGAGGCACTCAAGGCAGTCGAGGACAAAGCCGACCTCGATGCCGCCGTCCTGATGCGCCGCGGGCGTTGCCTTTTCTACCTCGAGCGACACGAGGAAGCCCTCGTTTGCTTCCGCAAACTGCGCACCGAATACGGATCCTCGGTCGATGCGAAGTCGGCCGCTTTCGCGGAAATTGTCATCCTCAACAAGCTTCAGGACATCGCCGCCATCAAGGAGCTGTGCGAGATTTACATGCGGAAGTACCCGGATGCGGAAAACATCGAGCAGGTCGCGACGCTGGCCGGCGAGGTGCTCGTCCAGAGTGGCAACTGGAAGGAAGTCGCCGCGTTCTACCGCGACCTCGAAACGAAATTTCCCCAATCGGAAAACCTCGATCGCTTCGTGTTCTTCCAGGCGCTGGCGATCTTCCAAGAAGGGCGTTTCGATGAAGCCGCGCCGCTGATCGCGAAGTTTCTCAAAAACCACCCCAACAGCCTGTTTGTTGAGAACGCCCTCTACTATGCGGCGATGTCGAATTTCCTCACCAACAAGTACAAGGAAACCCTCAAGTCCTGCAAAGAGTACCTCGAGAAGTTCCCCGATGGCCGCTACGCGGGTGACATGCACTATCGACTGGCTTTCATCGACTTCAACGACAAGGAAGAAGATCAGTCCGACAAGGTCATCCGTGACCTGAACAAGTTCCTCAGCGAGCGCCCCAGCGACAGCTCGAACGGATCGATGTACTGCCTTTTGGCGGACACCTACGCGCGCAAGGGCATGGAAAACGAAGCGGTCGAAGCTTACAAAAAAGCGGTCTGGACCGAAAGCCCTGACGACGTTGTGCAATACGGGCTCGATTCCGCCACCACGATCCTGCAAGGCAAGAAGGACTGGGCGGGCGTCGCGGAGCTGCACGGCGAATTTTTGAAACGCCGACCGGACAGCGCGCTGGCGCTTCTTTCGGCCACATGGGTGGCAAAGATGAAAGTTCGTGAAGGCAAGGGCACTGAGGCAACCCAGATGCTGGGCGAGGCGCTCAAGGACCGCATTTCCAAACCTTCCAACGAACAGGTCGAGTTCCTCATCGACGAGTTGGTGAAAACTTTGGTGCCGCGCAAGAAACCGGCAGAGATCGACGTCGACGCGCTCGACAAGCAACTCACCGACCTGCTCACGCAGGTCACCGCCGGCCAGGAAAACCCGACCACCGTCGCGCGCATCTACTACGCCCGCGCGCGCCTTGCCCAGTTGCTCCGCCGCAACGACCGCTCGGATCTCTACATGAAGGGCATTGCCACCATCAATGCCAAGAACCCCACGGTGCTCAGCCCCGCCTTGCTCACCGTTTCCGGCGACATCCTGCTCAAGGAAGGCGACCTCGAGGGTGCCGAGGCGATGTTCAAATACCTCGTCGAGCGATACAGCGATTCGTCATTTTCCGATTCCGGCCCGGTCGGCATGGGGCTGATCGCACTCGCCCGCAAGAATCCCGAGGAGGCGCTCAAAATTTTTGAAGATGCTCTCGTCAACAACCCCGGCATGTCCCGCTACAAGGAAGCGACGCTCGGGAAGCTCGAGGCACTCGTCGAGCTCGACAAGTACGAGGACGCCACAAAGCTCGCGCTGAGCACCGTCGGCGACAAGATGTTCCGCGGTCAGTCGGCGGCCGATGCCTACATGCTGCTTGCCAAGGCCTACCGCAAACAGGCCGCCAAGTCGCCCGGGGCCGAAGGCAGCGAGCTGCTCAAAAAAGCCCACGGCACTTACCAGCGCGTTTATGTCGCCTATCAAGGTTTCCCCGAAGTCTGCGCCGAAGCCTACCTGCAGGCATACGAGACCGCCAAAGAACTCGGCGAGGAAACGCTCGCCGCCGAGACGCTCAAAGCCTTGCGCGAACATCCGAAGCTCACCAACACCAAGGCCGCGAAAAAGGCCGCAGGCATGAACTAATCCGATCCGGCCATGTCATCAACCACCTCACTCGCCCGCCTTCTGCCGCTTGCCCTCGCCCTGACGGCCGCGCCGCTCATGGCCGATCCCGCCCAATTGGTTTTCCAAAACGGTCGCTCCATCCCGCTTACCTCGGTCGATGTTGCGCAAGACCAGGTGATCATCAAAACCGCCGCCGCCGGCCTCAACGCGGGCCAACAATTTCCGCTGTCGTCCGTCAGCCACGTTTTCGGTGATCGTCCGGCCGAGCTCAATCAGGCTATCGCGCTGCTGCTTTTCGACCGTCCCAAGGACGCCATCGCACTGCTCGAGCCCTTGCTCGCCGCGCATCGCGTTTCGGCAAAAATCCCCGGAAATTTCTGGATCGAATCCGCCCGCACGCTGCTGGTGTGCCATGCGGTGAGTGGTGACGCCGCCCGCTGCACGCAGCTCGGCAAGGAAATTTCCGAAGTCACCTCGCCCCAAGGCGGCAACGATCCTTTTGTATCGCTCGGCAAGGCCTTGCTGATGCCTGCCAGCGTGAGCGCCGAAGACCGCGAACTCTCGCTCAAGGATCTCATCGCCGACGACCAGCTGGCCAGTGTCGCCGCCTATGCATCTTTCTACCGCGCGCGTCCGCTCAAGGAGCAAAAGAAAAACACCGAGGCGCTCCAGGCCTTGCTCGCGGTGCCCTGCCTTTATCCGTCCGGCGGACTCATCCTCAATGCCGCTGCCGAAATTCTCGCCGCCGACATGCTCGCCGGCCTCAAGCGCCTCAACGAAGCGACCGCCTTGATCAATTCCGCCCTGCGCGTCACGCAAGGGACGATTTTGACCGAGGAGGCCAACAAGCGACTTGAATCGTTAAAGTAACCAGTCCACCATCCGCCACCAAGCATCCTACCAAACCTTCGCCATGAAATTCACCATCCGCCAAGCCGCGCTTACCGCGTTTCTGCTGATCCCCATGACTGCCTTTGCCTCGGCCCCCAAGGCCGGCGTCACGGAAAAGACTCTGCTCGACACCTATCATGAGGGTGGCTGGGTCATGCACTTCCTTTTGTTGTTCTCGATCGCGATGGTTTGGCTGGTGATCGACATCTGGATGCGCACCAACGGCAAGAAAATGACGCCGGTGGAAGATGTCACGACCGTGCAGGAACTTTTCCGCGCGGGGGACTATGTCGGCGCCTACCAGTCGATGAAGAACAGCTTCAGCCCCTTTGCGGAAGTGATGCGCGCTGGCCTCGGCTCGGTTGGCTATGGCAAGGAAGCCACCGAGGAAGCGGTCTACGCGACGGTGGAAAAAATCAACTCCACCCTCCAAACTCGCATCAACTACCTTTCGGTCATTGGTGTTTGCGCGCCGATGGTCGGACTGCTTGGAACCGTCGGCGGCATGAAGGGCGCCTTCGGCAGCCTCGGCACCGGCGGTCTCTCCAGCGGTGTCGGCGAACTCGCCGGTCACATCGGTGAGGTGCTTGTTGCGACCGCTGCCGGACTGCTCGTCGCGATCCCGGCATTCATGGCTTTCTACTTCCTGCGCAACAAACTCCAAGGCGCGGTGCATCACCTTCATGAGGAAACCGAGCGCATTTTCCGCAATGCTCCCTACGAGTACCTCAAGGACGCCGATGTCGGCCAAGAGGAAACCTACGCCGCTCTGCCCAACTGGGTCCAAGGGGCCGATGCCGCCCAGGCGTGATCGCTTCTCTTTCATTTCAATCCAATCCTTGAACAACTGATCCTATGGCTGGTGGTGGTGGCGGCGGAGACGGGGAACCCGAGTTCCAAATTGCTCCGATGATCGACGTGCTGCTCGTGCTGCTCGTCTTCTTCGTCATGATCACCTCCGCCGAGGTGCTCAAGGTCGACAAGAATCTCACGCTGCCCATTTCACCCAATGCGAAGCAGCGCGAGCCCGAGATGGCCAAACACGAAATGGCGGTGAACCTCCGCTATGATGCGGCCAACAACAAAGGCATCCTTGTCGTCGACGACCGCATCTTCACCGATTGGCAGGAAGTCGTGCCGATTCTCCAAGGAAGTCGCGAACGCGATCCCAAACTTCGCATCGTCGTTCGCGGCGATGCCGCTTTGCCCGCTGGAGAAATCCAGAAAGTCATGAACCTCATCGGCGAGGCCGGCATCGCCGACATCGCGTTCGCCTCGTCCAACAAGTGACACCCTCATGAGCAAAAGACTCCGTCACCGCAGAAAGGCCAGCGCCGAAGTCAACCTCGGCTTCCAAATCGCGCCGATGATCGACGTGGTCTTCGTGATTCTTCTCTTCTTCATCGTGCAGGCGAGCGACATCCAGGTGGAAAACGCCCACGTCACCAAGCTGCCCGGCACTGTTGAAACTCAAAGCGACACGCCGATGCCCGACGAAATCGCCATCAGCATCGAAGACGATGGTCAGGTTTTTCTCAACGACGATCCGCTCGACACACCCGAAGCCAAAATGCTTCCCGAGCTCGCCAGCAACCTCAACCAGTTGCGCGAAAGCAGCGAGGCATCGAAATCCGAAGTTCTCGTCACGATCTACGCCAACGAACTTGCGCGCTACGAACGCGTGGTCGATGTTCTCGACGCCATGAGCCGCGCCAAGATCACCAACGTCAGCTTCCAAGCCGGAAGCCCGGAGTGATCCGCCCGGCCTGAACGAATCATTTTACTGCCGCCATGGAATATTACGAAAGCGATGAGGTCCAAATGCCCATCAAGCCCAAGAAACCATCTTGGTGGGCAAAGCTTGGTGGCGGTTCCTTGCTGATCGCCGCGCTGATCCATGTGGTGCTTTTGATTGTCGGCGCCCTTTGGGTTTATCAAGTCATCTTCGAGGTGGAGAAAAAAGTCGATTTCATGCCCTCGGGCGGCGGTGGCGGCGAACGCGGCGCGCAAACGAACGTTCAGCAGAAGAAACGTCAGCAAATCACCCCCTCGACCAGCGTGAAGCGGGTTTTCGCCGAAGGCGCGACATCTTCGTATGCGATTCCCGACCCCGGCGACAGCTTCGGCGAAATGTCCGCTCTCTCCTCGCTCGGCGGCGGCAGCATGGGCGGCGGCGGGCTTGGCTCGGGCATGGGTCAGGGTTTTGGCAAAGGCGACGGACTTGGCGCTGGCATGGGTGGCGGCACGGGAAAACTTTTCGGGCTCATCCCCGAAAGCATGCGCAAGCGCTGTTCGAAGGAGGATCGTCTGCAGCGACTTAAGGAAAATGGCGGCACGGCTGCTTGCGAAGACGCGGTATACAAAGGCCTGCGTTGGATCATGAGCCAGCAAAATTCGGATGGTTCTTGGAGTCAGGATCACCGCCCAGTCGGCATCACGGGGCTTTGCCTGTTGGCTTACTTTGGCCGCTGCGAAACTCCCGCCTCCGAAGAGTTCGGCGATTCCTGTCTCAAGGGCATCGTGTACCTCATCGACCAGGGCATGAAAAACGATGGCAAGCTGGCCAGCGACACGAATGAAAAGACGTGGCCTTACGAACACGCCATCGCCACTTACGCCCTCGCTGAAGCGCTGACCTTCTGCAAGGAGATGAAACTCGTCGTACCCAATTTGTACGAAATCACTGAAAAGGCCGGCCAACTCATCATCGACAACCAGCACAAAAAAGGCGGCTGGGGCTATTCCTACAGCACGGCCGACAATGCCCATGTCGACACCTCACTCAGCGGTTTCCAAGTTCAAGCGCTCAAATCCTGCAGCCACACGCCGATCCAGTACAAAGGCATGCTGCCGACCATCGCCAAGGCGCTCGATTACATCAATGGCAACCAGGACGAAAGCGGCGGCTACGGATACGAAGGCAAAAAACCACTTTCGGAACAAACCGGCGGTTACCACTCGCTCACCGGAGTTGGCATGCTCGCCAATCAGATGTGGGGCAAGGGCGGCCGCAGCGAGGTTAGGAGAGGCGCGGATTACATTCTCAAGAATTCGAAGTTCACCTACGATGACGAGTTCTGCGACCTCTACGCGCATTATTACGAATCCCAAGCGATGATGCAGATGGGCGGTGAGCATTGGCAAAAATACAACGAACTCTTTCGCGACCAGGTGCTCAAGGGCCAGAACCCCGACGGCTCGTGGAGAGAGCCGGGCGGCGGCAAGAGACCCCGCGCCGTGAGCCCCGCGTTCACCCACAACGCAGTCTATCGCGCCGCACTTTGCACGCTGATGCTCGAAGTTTACTACCGCTTCCTCAACACCGACAGCGGCGGCAAGCGCAACTCCGGCATCTGATCGGCTGGCTTCCGCATTTTTCCACTGGCGGCGGCGCGATTTGATGGAATGCTTGATGGCGTTCGAACTCCGCTCCGATGAATCGCAAGCCGATACTCACCGCCGCCATTCTTCTGATCACCGCACTGGCCGCCTTCCAGGCCGGCCGAATCACGAGTTCGCCCCAAGATGAGACCGACCGGAGCGAAAATTCGGCCGAGCGCGCAAGCCGATCGCCGAGAGCGGATGCCGGCACATCGCAAACGTCCGCACGCGAAGGGCGGCGCTCATCCGCGACCGAATCCCTGCCGCAAAAATTGACGCGACTTGATTCGATCGTTCGCGGCGAAAACCCCTACGAACGCAGCCGCGCGCTGATCGCATTTCTCGATCGTCTTGCGCCCGATGATTTTGAAAAGGTCGTCGATCATTTCCGTGGCCTTGGCATCACCGACGAACGCTTTGGCGAGTACCGCTTGATCCTCGCCGCATGGGCGAAGGCCGATCCGCTTGCGGCGTTGGCTTATGCCAAGGCCAAGACCGAAAGCCGCTTTGCCGCCCGCACGATCCTTGCGACTTGGGCGACCGAAGATCCGGTAGGAGCTTTGCGCTGGGCGCAGAACAACCATCAGGGAGAAAGCGCAAACCCATGGCTTGTCGGCGTCATCCGTGGCATTGCGGCGACCGATCTTGAGGGCGCGAGCCAATTGCTCAAATCAATGCCGCGAAGTGTCGAACGCGGCGATGCCTTGGACGCTCTTTTGCCACACCTGCTCGCCAAAGGCAACGAGTCGACGCGCCAGTGGATCGCATCGATCGAGGATGATGCCCTCCGCAACGGAGCAGTGGAGCGTGCGGCCGAGGCGATGGCCGAATCCGATCCTGCCGGCACGGTCGCGTGGCTGATGGAAAATCCTGGCGAAACATTGGATCAACGACTCGACAATATTTTCAGCACCTGGGCCAAACAGGATGAATCCGCCGCCCGCTTGGCAATCAACAGCCTGCCAAGTGGAGAAATCCGCAGCGACGCGTTGCGCGGAGTCATCAGGCACTTCGCCCTGAGCAATCCGGGCGAGGCGGTCGCGTTGATGGATCAGTATCCCAACGAAGTCGACGACAACACGGTGCGCAGTTTCGTTTGGCACACCTTCGACAATGATCCCGCCACCGCGCTCGGCGAAGTCTCGCGCATCGGCGACGAAGACCGCCGCAACGAAATGTACCGCCGCGCCCTCGGTGCATGGATGCGCCGCGACGCCGATGCCGCCGACACATGGCTCAACGCCAACCCCGTGCCGGAAAGCGTCATGCGCTCATTGGCGCAGTGACCG
>CAYQRP010000039.1:0-9108 GCA_964419815.1 uncultured Luteolibacter sp.
GACTGATAGCCAACCTTGAAGGCGATTTCGGAAATTCTTTGGTCGCTGTTGAGGAGTTCCTTTTTCGTCCACTCGATGCGACAACGGTTCACATAGTCGGTGAGGGTGAGGCCGGTGGCCTCTTTGAACAGTCGGCAAAAATGCGACTCGCTGGTGCCTGCTTCTTGCGCAACTTGTTCGAGTGTGAGTGAGTCGTTGAGCCTTGAATGGATGAAGCTGCGGGCTCGGGTGACCGTGGCCGGCTCGCTGCCTTCGTTGATGATTGCCAGGGACTCCGCGTGCTGACCGAGTTCCCCTGCGAAGTGTTTCAAGAGGGTGATCATCGCGTTGTAGCGCTGCGGGTCGACTGCTCGTGTTTGGAAATAAGCCGAGTGAAGATTCTTGATGACTTTGGCGCTCAGCAACTTGCGGCCGATTTTTTCGAGCATCTTTTCAAAATCGTCTTCGTTCGGCTGGCGGTGGAAAATTTGTCCGGTTTTGAGGTAGGCGATGATCGATGAGCCGAGCTTGACAGGCACAGCGGTGGTGATGAGTCCTGCAAAGCAATGGCAGCTGATCGGGCCCTCGCAGGTATTTTTTTCAATCATGCGCCGACTGGTTTCAAGGCAGGCGTGGCAGGCGGTTTTACAAACTGCGAGCGCATCGCAGAGAGGATTGCGGATGGTTTCCTCTGGGTCTAGGCAGCCGTCATCGGGATCGGCGCTTACGATGCGAAGCGGCAGACCGGTGGCGCTGCGAAACGCGTCCTGATAGTCGCGAAAAGTTTCGGAAGCTGCGAGTTTCTCATGCAGCATGGCTTCGAATTGCTTTGCGGGTTGCACCATGGCTCGGATCGGGCGGGAAGGCCGGGCCATCATAAACGGTGGGCTTGGGGAAATCAACCCGTCGTAATCGGCAAGTGCCGGATGCGGCGAGGACGATGGAAGTGAGCGAGCTCAACGGCATGAGAATCGCAGCCAGGAGCGGATTCATGGCACCTGTCGCTGCGACGCCGATGGCCGCAAGGTTGTAGACTACGGCGAAAATGAACGCCCTGCGCACGCCGGTCGCGCGATCGTCGGCGGTGTCGAACGCCAGGGTGAGGTGATGGAGTCCGCTGCCGAGCGAGTAGATGTCGGCCTTCGATTCGAGAAGGCTGCGATCGACGACGGGAGTGGCAGTGACGAAGGCGGAATCGAATGCCAGCGAGTCGTTGGCACCATCGCCGACGAAGAGCGTGTTTTGTCGGTCGATTTCGGTGACGCGTTGGGCCTTTGAGTTGGGGTCGAGTGAGCCGAAGGCATTTTGCGGACGAATGCCGAGAGCATGGGCAACCCTTGCGGTTTTTTCGGGAGAGTCGCCGGAGAGAAGATGGATTTCCATGCCGCGTTGCCTGAGTTGCTTGAGGACGTCGACGGCGCCGGGTCGGAGCGTGTCGCGAAATGCAAAGTGGGCGATCGCTTTGCCATTGTGGCGCAGTTCGGTGGAGGAACCCGATTTCCCGAGAAACCATTCGCCTTTTTCGTCCCTGAGGCTGACTCCATGGCCGGGGTTTTCTTCAACGGGCAATGAACCGAATGTTTCGAGCAAGTTTTGTCCGCGGATGCCGAGAGCTTCGAGCAGCGTGCGTGCAACCGGATGGAGGGAGTGACGTGTGAGTCGTGCAAGAGCGAGTGCCGAGCGGTCATCGAGTTTTTCGACACCTTGTGGATCGATGAGTTCGGGTCGTTCGAGGGTGAGGGTGCCAGTTTTGTCGAAGACCACATGACGGATTTGGCGGAGTCGCGACCACAGGGTGGGGTTGCGCACAAATGCGCCTGCATTGGCGAGACGCGATGAGGCCCATTGGTTGGCGAGTGGAATGGTGACGCCAAGTGCGCAAGGGCATGAAACGATGAAGATGGAAACCATCGCTTGAAGGCCGGTGAGCCAATTTCCATGGGTGAGCCACCAGGCAAAGGTGGCGATGCCGATGAGGATCACCGTGGGCAAATAGATGCCGAGCATGCGTTCAAAGAGCGGTGAACTTCTTTCGGCGGGAGTGGTCACGAGGCGGGAGAGCATCGATTCGCTCCAAGTTTCTTCGCTGGTGAGTTGGGCGGATTGATTGCTGAGAAGGATGGCACCTGCAGGAAGATGCGAACCTGGGGCGAAGCGAACGGGCTCTGGCTCGCCATGGATCCATTCGAGCGACCACTCGGATGGCGCATCGCGAAGGCATGAGGCAAAAGGCAGTGCTTTGCCGGGTGGGAGCGTGAAAGTGCTGCCTTTTGGAAGTGATTCGATGGCGACAGCTCCCTCACTGGTATCGACCTCTTTCGAAACGGGCGACTGGCGCACGATGCGCCTGCGGTTGCGATCGACGGCCGATCTTTGCACATGGCGGCCGAGGAGCATGAGGAAAACAAAGGTGGAGACAAAATCGAAATACATCAGGCGTTTCTCGCCGGTGATGATGCCTGCAACGCAGGTCAGGTAGGCGATGATGAGTCCGAGCGCGATGGGCAGGTCGATGTGCGGAGTGCGGGCCTTAGCGGCACGCAGGGCGCGGCCGATAAAGATGGAGCCGCCGGCAAGCATCGACAGCGAGGCCGACGCGAACGCGATGAGACGAAACAGCGGAGCAAATTCAAAATCGTCAGGCATGCCGAGGTAGTCCGGCAACGAAAAAGCCATCGCGTTGAGAGCAAAGGCACCGCAAAGACCAAGGCGGCTGGTGAGCGAATCGGCTTGGGTCGCGTGGGGTTGATTCGCATCCGCTGCGCTCATGATGTAGCCGAAGCTGGCGAGTTCGCGTGCGAAAGTTGGTAAATCGCAGGTGCCGCTCAACCATTCCAAGTGGAGCGATCCGCTTGCTGGGTTGGCCGAAGCGCGAAGTGAGCCGGGCTGTTCCGCAAAGATGCGTTCGACAAGCCAGACGCACCCGATGCAGGAGATGCCGGAAAGTGTGCAATCGAGTGTGGCGGTTTTTTGAGTGGAATTTTTTTCCGCATCGCGAGCCGCTGATTCGAGCCAGCTCCAATCGTGATCCTCAAAGGGTCGGCTGCGCACGGGAGCTGCGATCGTGTTTTGTTTGAGTTCGTAATAGCGATCGAGCCCTCTCGATTTGATGCTGGCCGAGACGAATTCGCAGCCCCGGCAACAGAACTTATCGTCCGCGTGGCGTGGCTCGAATGCGGTGCCGCAGTGATCGCAGGATTTCATGAGCTTGGTCATGGCGGGGAAATCGGCATCAGTGACAACATGAGGGGAGCTGCGAGGGTGTTTCCGATTTTGCGGAAAATGGTGGCAGCGTATCGTGCAGTCTCCACGCGAGAAGTATGGCGGTGAGAAACGCGAGCGAGCGTTTGGCGATCATGCGGTTTTTTACGCTCGTTTTGCCGATCCATTTGCGAAAGTGATGCTGACCTGCCCAGAGCAAGGGTGTGGTACCGATGCCGAAGGCGATTGCGAGTTCTGCGCCCCGTGTGCCGGAACCGGATGCTAGCAGTGCGGCAAACAAGGCGTAGAGCGGTCCGCATGGAAGCAGTGGAGTGAGCAGGCCGAGGGTGGCGGCACCGGAGGGGCCGTGGTTTTTCCAAAGCCGCAGGCGCGCGGCGGTGGCGAGTCGCGTGAGAAATGCCGGGCGCGGAATTTTTTTCTCGAGGTTGAATGCGGTGGCGAGCAACAGCACAACCATGATCCATGGCAGCGCGACGGCTGGAGATTTGAAAAACCATTCGAGCGGCACACGGCCGATCGCACCGCACATGGATCCGATGAGTCCGTAGGAAAAAATCCGGCACGCATGGTAAGCGGCGGTTGATTCCAGTTTTCCTGCACCGACCCCACATGCGAGCGGGCCGCACATGCCGACGCAGTGCGCGCTGGTCGCGAGTCCGGCAACCAGTGCTCCGGTGAGGGTGAGATCCATGTTTGTGGGGGCTTAGCGCTGACCGAACTCGATGCTTTGTGGAGCGTGTTTGACGGCGATGGTGATCAACGCGCTCCACGCGCCAAGCAGCACGAGAAATGCGAGGATAACCATGAGCCAGGGATGGCGGCCGATGATGCTTGGATTTGGTTTTTCTGTTTTCATGATGTGATCAGTGGGTTGGTTCGTTGTGCAAATCGGGTCCGAGAAAACGCATGGTGTGACGCAATGTCGTGTTGCCGGGGTTGGCGTGTGCTTCGATCGTGAGATCGACGGGTCCGGTGTAGGATGCGGTTGGAGCGACGATGATGAGCGGACGGGTAATTTCGCCTCTGGCGGGAACCGTCAGCGAATTGCCGACATCACTGAGGGTGAAGCCGGGTGGCGCGTCTTTGAGTGTGATCGAGCAAGTCGCGGTTTGATTGCGCTTGTTGTGAAAGCGGATCTGGAAGTGATTGCGAACGGATGAGGAGTCCGCATAAAAGGGCTGACCTCTCATGCGGGTGAAATCGGCCGTGTAGGGTCGGGCCTTGCGGGCGGCTGCGACGGTAAATGCCGTGAGGCCGAGCGCTCCCATGAAAATGTAAACCATCAGACGTGGTCGCAGGATTCGGCGTTTTTTTCCGGTAATTCCTTTGAGCGAGTCGTATCGAACCAATCCTTTCGGTCTTCCGGTTTTTTGCATCACCTCATCACAGGCGTCGATGCAGGCGGCGCAGCCAATGCATTCGAGTTGCAGTCCTTGGCGGATGTCGATGCCAGTGGGGCAGACATTCACGCAGCGTCGGCAGTCGATGCAGTCGCCCGATGTTTGATGGGATCGGCCGCGGGGTTCGCCGCGTGATTCGTCATAACCGATGATGATCGTATCGTCATCGGTCAGCGCGCCCTGCAATCGCCCGTAGGGGCACATGATGGTACAAAACTGTTCGCGAAACCATCCGAAGCAGAACCACAGCACGAGGGTGAGAATTGAGACAAATCCGAACACTGCAAAGTGGGCCAAGGGGCCTTCCCGCATGTGTGAGTAGAGTCGTGGCACCGAGATGAAGTAGGAGAGGAAAATGTGGGCAATGGCGGTCGCGCAGAGGATGTAAAGCGTGTGTTTGACGATGCGCTTGATGGCTTTTCCCGCGGTCCACGGAGCATTCGCGAGTTTGCGGCGAGCGATGCTGTCGCCCTCGATGAAGCGTTCAATGCGGCGAAAAACATGTTCGGTGAAAACCGTGTATGGGCAGGCCCATCCGCACCACACGCGGCCGAGCAGGGCGGTGGCAAAGAACAACGCAAAGCCGAGTCCGGTGATACCGAAAAACATCACCCACAGGTCTTGTGGAACGAGAGTGAGTCCGAAGACATGGAAGCGGCGTTGTTCGATATCGAGAAAGAGTGCCGGGCTGCCATTGATTTGGATCCAAGGAAGCGCCGCATAGATTAGGATGAGCGGAATGGCAAACAGCCTCCTCGAAAGCGTCCATGGCCCGCGCACATCTGCGGGCTCGGGCATGTGACGCGAACCATCGGCATTGATCGTTGTGACCGAGTCGAGGTTTGGCGCTTTGAGGGGAGATGAGGACATGATGATGGCAGCCTGAAATCGCTGCGGTCGGCTTAGTGGGGGAAATCAGCGGGATTTTTGGAAATCAGGTAGGCGGTGACTTCCGCGATTTGTTTGGGAGTCAGGCTTTGGCCCCAGGCTTGCATTTTTGCCCCATTGTGGCCTGGTGAGTCAGCGGGTGTGCCGTCGTTGATGAGTTTGAAAATTTCCATCGGGCGCGAGCCGTATTTCCACTGTCCGTCATTCAGCGGCAGTCCCGGCAGCGGTACTTTGATGTTTCCAGCGGCCATTGACGCGCTGAGGTCTTCCGCGTGGCAAGCGATGCAGTAGGTCGAGTAGGTGGCACTTCCTGCGTTCACCACCACCGTGTCGGCCGCCCACTTGTTGGTAAGCGTGGCATCATCGAGCGTGGCGAGCGTGGCGGCGAGTTCCGCATCCTTTTTCTGTTGGATCGCAGTGACTTTGGCGATGATCCGTTGCTCGTCAGTGGTGGCATTACCCATGTTGTAATAGGTGACCCATGCCGCCACGAAATAGGCAACGGCACCGAAGAAGGTGAATAGCCACCAGTTTGGGAGTTTTTGATCAAACTCGCGGATGCCGTCGTACTCGTGTTCGCGAATGACGATTTCGCCTTTTTTTGCAGCGTATTTTGCCTGTTGGATTTCCTTATCGCTCATGATTTTGTGAGGCGGAAGCGCCCGGTTCGGTAAGTGGAAGTGATGATAGGTGCTGGGATTCCGACTTGCGCATGATGAGGGCGCGGATGGTAAAGATCAGAAACACAGCGGCGGTGAGAACGAAGGAGATGATGGGGACCACCATCGTCCATTGCTCGTGAATGATGCGTTTGAACATGGGGACGGATTCAGTGGGGGTTGGACTTGCTCAAATCGGAGGCACGGCTACTGGGTGCTTCGGGGTTGCTGCGCTGGTAGCTGTCGGGATCGAGTGAGTTGGGTTTCCTTTTCGGGTCGGCCTTGATTTCACGGTAGGTTCCAATCTTTTGGATGTAGGCAATGAGGGCCGTGATTTTGCGATCGGAAAAATAGCGCACGAGTTCTTCGGGTGTGGCGTTTTTCATGGGCGCATGGCCGACCGGGCTGGGCCCTTCGAAAAGTGATTTGCCGATGGCGATCGATTGCTCGCGCGCCTGTTGTTCGATTTCGTCAGCCGAAAGTGGTGGATAGGGAACACCGAGGCGGCGTTGGGCAGCGACGCGGGTTGGCAACGAGGCAAGGTCGAGCTTTTCCTCATAGAGCCAATGGTAGGAGGGCATGTTGGAATCCTCGTTTGCCCAGCGTGGGTTCATGAAATGGAACCAGTGCCATTTGTTATCGCGTTTGCCTGAGCGCACCCAGTTGGATCCGGCAACGAGCGGACCACCCTCGCGAGCGAGATCAGGTCCGGTGCGTTTCGAGCCCCATTGGTACGGGTGGTCGTGGATCGATTCGCCGAGGTGGGAGAAGTCGTCGGTGTAGCCCGGCCTGCCGTAGCGTGCGACGTCGGGAAGCAGGGTGCGGATCATCTGCGAGTGGCAGTTGTAGCAGCCTTCGGCCACATAGATGTCGCGTCCGGCGAGTTCGAGCGGTGTGTAAATTTCCTGCATGCGGCCTTCGATGTTGTTGGCTCGATTGACGACGAGTGAGGGAACAATTTGCACCGCTCCACCAATCGCGGCGGCAACGAACACGAGGATAGTGAACGGCAAATGGCTGCGCAGAATGGATTCGTGCCAGTTGTCCCACGCGACGGGATTGCGTTTGAAGGTTTGCCAAGAGCGCACGGAGAAGATGACTGCCATCAGCAGGGCCGCTTTGTCGGCGTGAGGCGGCAAGAAAAACCACAGGATCATCGCCGTGAGCGTGAGCAGCACATGGACCACCGGATCGGCGGTGAGCAGCGATTTTTTCGATGGGGTTTCCTTCGGCACGAGCGGGATGTTGATCGATCCGTCGCTGGCTTTTCCTGATCTGGCGGTAAGGAAAATGTTGATAGCGCAGAGCACAAAGCCAACGAGGTAGAGTGAGCCGCCGATCGAGCGCAGAATGTAGGGGAGCTGAATGGCTTTGAGCGTTTCGACAAACTCGTACTTGAGGGTAGTGCCACCAGTTTGGAATTCGCCGAGCATGAGGCCTTGGGTGATGCCGGCGGTCCACATCGCGGCGACATAGAGCAGGATGCCGAGCAGGCCGATCCAGAAGTGCATGTTGGCGAGCGAGTTTGACCAGAGCTTGGTGTTCCAAAGACGCGGAGCGAGCCAGTAGAACATGCCTGCGGCCATGAAGCCGTTCCAGCCAAGTGCTCCGGCATGGACGTGACCGATGGTCCAATCGGTGTAGTGCGAGAGTTGGTTGACCGCGCGAATCGAGAGCAGGGGACCCTCGAATGTGGCCATGCCGTAGAAAGTGACACCGGCGACGAAGAAACGGATGACCGGATCGGTGCGAAGTTTTGCCCATGCGCCTCGCAGGGTGAGAAGGCCGTTGAGCATGCCGCCCCATGAGGGTGCCCACAGCATCAGAGAGAACAGCATGCCAAGCATTTGCAGCCAGCGTGGCAGCGAGGTGTTGAGCAAGTGGTGGGGGCCCGCCCAGATGTAGATGAAGACGAGCGACCAGAAGTGAATGATCGAAAGTCGGTAGCTGTAGACCGGGCGGTCAGCGGCTTTCGGCAGGAAATAGTACATGATGCCGAGAATCGGTGTCGTGAGGAAGAACGCGACAGCGTTGTGGCCGTACCACCATTGAACCAAGGCATCCTGAAGTCCGCCAAAGATCGGGTAGGAATGCGTCCATGAGGTGGGAATCGAGAGGTGGTTGACCACATAAAGCATCGCGATGGTGATGATGGTCGCGATGTAGAACCAGAGTGCCACATAGAGACTGGGTTCATTGCGCTTAGCGAGGGTCAGGAAAAAGTTGAGGCCAAAGATCAGCCAGATGACGACCACGGCGATGTTGATCGGCCAGATGAGTTCCGCGTACTCCTTGCCTCGGGTGAGTCCGGCGGGAAGGGTGATGGCGGCAGCGGCGATGATGGTTTGCCAGCCCCAGAAATGGATCCATGAAAGCAGGTCGGACCCCGTGCGGCATTTGCAAAGGCGCTGTGTTGAGTAATAGATGCCGGCAAACATCATGTTGCCGACAAATGCAAAGATCACCGCGTTGGTGTGCAGTGGGCGTATTCTTCCAAAGGTCAGGTAAGAAAGCCCTTCGGCCTTGAGCCAGCCGCCGGTGATCATTTCGACGAAGTGGCCGTTCATTTGCCACCATGAGAGCTGGGTCGCACAAATGACGCCGACCAGCATGCCGACGATGCCCCAGAAGATCGAGGCGATCATGAACCACCTCACGGGGCGGTCGTCAAAGTGGATGGTGGTGGTGGCGGAAGAGGCGGTTGTTTGGTTCATCGGGTGTGAGTGGATTCCTCCTCGAGCGGCAGCAAGGAATCCCTCTCAGGCGATGAGCGATGGCGCTTTTTCGACTCTGCCGCAAAGCAGACGATGAAGATGCCGGCCAGGCTGGAGCTGATGAGGATGGTCAATGCGATGACGCCCATGGCAGATGGCGCATTGAAGCCCCGCCGATAAAAATCCGCCTCGCATCAATTGACATAGAATGCGCGTATTTTTGCAAACCGCGCATGATCTCTCATC
>CAYQRP010000040.1:0-9042 GCA_964419815.1 uncultured Luteolibacter sp.
ACGGCCGCATCGATGTCGATGTCGCCAGCGCAAAATTGCAATCCGCCTGCGCCGAGTTGAACGCCGCCGAAAGCGATCTCGCCCGCATCCAATTGCTCATCGACCGCCTCACCGTCAAGTCGCCCCGCGACGGCACGATTCTTCAAGTCAACATCCGCGCAGGCGAGTACGCCGCCACCAACCCGAAGAACCCGCTCATGATCATCGGCGACACCGAGCGCCTGCAAGTTCGCGCCGATGTTGACGAGCAAAACGCCAGCCGCATCGCCGCCGGCCAAAGCGGCCGCGCCAGCCTCAAAGGTGACCCGAGCGTGACATTTCCGCTCGAATTCGTCCGCGTGGAACCCTATGTCATCCCCAAGACTTCACTCACCGGCGCTTCCACCGAACGCGTCGACACCCGCGTGCTGCAAGTCATTTTCTCAATGAAAAAACCCGCTTCACCACCGGTTTATGTGGGTCAACAAGTCGATGTCTTCATCGAAGCACCGGAAATTTCACAACCATGAAAAAGCCCTTCGCCATTTTCCTGATGCCTTTGCTTGTTCCCGGCTCCTGCACGGTCGGGCCCGACTTCAAAGTTCCACTCTTCAATGCCGGCGAAAAATGGAAACAAAACGCCAGCCCAACAACTCCCACCGCCCTGCCCGACACATGGTGGCGACTCTACAAGGACGACGAACTCAACCGGCTTGTCGACCTCGCTCTCAAGAACAACAACGATCTCGCCGCGGCAAAAGCACGCGTCGATACGGCTCGAGCATTAGCCGGCATCGACCGCGCGAAACTTTTTCCTGAACTGAATCTCAATGCCTCGGCCAATCGCGCGCGTTCATCGGAAGACGCAATCAGCGACCAAATGCCAGCGGGTGTCACTATCGACCCCTACGCAACCCGCTATCGCAGCACCTTCGATCTCTCATTCGATCCCGACCTTTGGGGTCGCAACAAACGCCAGGTCGAATCATCAAACGCCCAAGCCGAAGCACAACAAGCCCTGCTCGACTCGCAACGTCTCGGACTGGCTAGTGAAGTGGCCCGACAATACTTTCTGCTCCGCTCGCTCGATGAGCAGGAAGCGATTCTCAACGAAACCATCAAAAGCCGCAGTGACGCGCTGGCGATTCAACAAAGCAGGACCGATGCCGGACTCGCCGACGGGCTCACCTCCAGCCGAGCCCGCACGGAAGTGGAACTGGCACGCAACGATCTTACCGATGTTCAACGTCAGCGCGGCTCTGCCGAAAACGCGCTCGCCGTTCTCTGCGGCCACAGCCCGTCATCATTTTCCATCTCACGCGACAGCAAGCTGCCGCCAGTCCCGTCGATCCATGCCGACTCCCCGGCCGCCGTCCTCAACCGCCGACCCGATGTCCGCGCCGCCGAGCAATCGCTGCGCAGCGCCAATGCCGGGATCGGAGTTGCCCAAGCAAACTTTTATCCAAACTTCAGCATCAACGCCTCGGCCGGATTTGAGTCGCTCGATGCCAATCGTTTCCTCGATTGGCAAAACCGCGTGCTCTCAATCGGTGCCGGTGTCGCTGCGCCGGTATTCAACGCCGGATCCAACCGCGCCAAGTTTGACGCCGCAGTCAGCACCCGCGACGAGGCGCTCGCCAACTACCGCAACTCGCTCATCGTCGCATTGCGCGAAGTCGAAGACTCCTTGCTCGATCTGAAAACACTCGCTAATTCCCGCAAGGCTCTCGAACAAGCACTGAGCAGCGCCTCGACCACCAAAAACCTCGCTCAGGAGCGCTTTGACAAAGGCCTCACCAACTACCTTGAAGTGGTCGATGCCGACCGCACCGTTCTGCAAACCAAACTTCTCCTCAGTCAGACCGATGCACGCCAACGCATCACTTTCGCCGTTCTTGCGAAAGCCCTCGGCGGCGGATGGTCTGGCAAATGATCGGGCAAACAAATGAAGCATCGGCGCAAGGAACTCCTGCTCTCCCTGCCCAGCCTTGCCTGGCTGTCGATCTTTGTTCTGGTTCCTACCGCACTCATTCTCATCATCGCCTTTCGCGCCACCGCGCCATCGGGCGGCATTGCCGATGAATGGACGCTCTCGCAATTCCGCATCCTGGCCGAGCCTCACATCCAAGTCCTGCTCTGGCGGACTCTGTGGATCAGCGCCGCGACTTCAGCCGTCTGCCTGACCCTCGCCATTCCGGTTGCATGGTTCATCGCACGCGCCCGCGAATCGATCCGTCCGACACTTCTGCTTCTCGTAATCGTGCCGTTCTGGACGAACTTTCTGATCCGCGTGTTCGCATGGAACCAAATCCTCCACTCGGAAGGTGCCCTCGCCCGATTCCTGCGCGCCATTCATTTGCTCGAACCCAATCAACCTCTGCTCTTCAACTCCGGCGCGGTGATCCTCGTGAGTGTCTACACCTACCTGCCTTTCGCCATTCTCCCGCTCTACGCCGCGGCGGAAAAATTCGACTTCCGCCTGTTGGAAGCCGCGCGCGACCTCGGTGCAGGCGCGCTGCGTTCGGTTTTTTCAATCTTCATCCCCGGCATTGCCACCGGCATCCGCACCGCGCTCCTCATCGTCTTCATCCCGATGCTCGGATCCTATGTGGTACCCGACCTCGTTGGCGGATCCAGCGGTCAGATGATCGGCAATAAAATTGCTCAAAGAAATTTCTCCGATCGCAACCTGCCATCCGCCTCAGCCCTTGCCGCCATTCTCTCAGTCGCCGTTCTCGCACCCATGCTAATCCGTCGCCGCAACGGGAACCATCCGGCCTGATCGAAAAATTTTTCACCTCCGATGAAACCCAGCCGCCTCCCACAGATCACCACCATCCTGGTCATGGTGTTTTTCTACCTGCCCGTCGGCGTGCTGATCCTCAACTCGTTCAATGCCTCACGCTTCGGCACCACATGGCAGGGTTTCAGCCTCAAGTGGTATGAGCGATTGCTCGAGCGCAGCGATCTCTGGGCCGCGCTCGGCAACTCGCTGCGCGTCGCTGGCATCGCCAGCATGGTTTCGATGATCCTTGGCACGCTCGCCGCCTTCGCGCTGCACAGGTATCAATCAAAAACACAAGTTCTTCACCGCACGCTGGTAACCGTCCCGCTGGTGCTGCCAGAGATCCTCATGGGCATGGGCCTGCTTCTGCTCTTTGTATCGATCAAGCAATCGCTCGGCATGCTCACCGTGACGATTTCACACATTACTTTCTGCATCAGCTACGTCGCGCTCGTCGTGCAATCGAGACTTCAGGACTTCGACTTTCAACTGGTCGAAGCCGCCCGCGATCTCGGCGCATCGCGAACGATCGCATTCCTTCGCGTCACGCTGCCACTCCTCGCACCCGGCATTCTCGCGGGCGGACTCCTTGCCTTCACACTCTCGATCGACGATTTCGTGATCACCTTTTTCGTCAAAGGCCCCGGCGCCGACACCCTGCCGGTCATGATCTACAGCATGATCAAAAAAAGCCGCGAGTTCCCCGTGATCAACGCGCTCAGCACCTTGCTGATCGTGCTCACCTTCCTCGCCGCATGGGGCTCACAACGGTTGGCAAATTCCTATCGCGCCTGAATAGGATCTTTCACTTTCCCCCGGTAAAACAAACCGAACAAGACAAAGCAAAGCGCCGCCATCGCACTGAGGGACATCCAAAATGCATCCCATCCGTGCACTCCATCGGCCACGAAATATTCGCGCAGCCATCCGCACACCAGCGCTCCAATCAAGGGACCGAGTCCGCCAGATACCATCGAGAGCAGACCTTGTGCTTGACCCTTCAATCCGGGATCCACCCGTCGATCGAGAAAGATCTGCGCGGTCACGAAATAAAAAGTATAACACATCCCATGCAGGGCGATGCCGCCCAGATGCCAGCCCACGAATCCGGTCCATCCCGCAGTCGCGCTCAACGCAAATCTCAACACGGAAAGGCCGAGGGACCACATGAGCAAGGACTTTACCCGCATCCGCGTCATCATCGCCCCCAAGGCAAACATGCTCACCGCTTCAAGCATCTGCGCAACGGTCATGCTACCCGTCGGTCTCGGATCGCCCAGGACCTTCAAAAACTCCGGCCCGTACATGTAAATCGATGTGATCGGAATCGAATAAAGCGCGGTCACGAGAAAAAACACCAAATGGTCGCGCTGTTTCATCAACACAAACGCATCCAGACCCAAGTTACTCTTCCATGATCCGGCCACACCCAAAGGCAGCGTCAGCGGCAAGAGCATCGCCGCAAGTGCCGCAGCCAAGCGAGTTCCCGCCGCGACATACCCGCAAAGCACACTGGTGTCCGAGTTCAACAGAAAACTGGTGATCAAGCCACCCGCAATCCAGCCGACTGTCGCTCCCACGCGGACCAGAGGAAAGGTCCGCTCAGGGTGCTTCAAATGGGTCATCGAAACCGTTGCCAACAGACCCCAGGACGGACCACCCGCCAGCGAGACAATGCCGACAAATCCCAAGAACCACAACGGATGCGCTCCGCTGTCCAAAACCCAAAACGCCGCCAGCAATCCCATCGAAGCCACCACACTCGACCAAACAAACAAGCGGTTGGCCGGCGCTCGCTGATCCGCCAACGCGCCAACGATCAAGGGCGATATCAACGCACACACAGGCGACACCACAAAAGCCCAGGGCACCCACTCGCGCAGGCCCATCGAACCCAAAATGTTGGTGAGCGCAGGAATCCACAAACCGGGGGCCATGCCCTGCAAAAAAAACACCATCCATATTGCCGCAAAAACCCACTTCGGGTTCATCGCCGCATTCTGATCATCATCCACGAGGCAAACTAGCCGCAACGGCCGCCTCGGGAAAAGCCCAATGAAGAAAGAATCGTCAAAGCAAAAAAACGGCGGCCCCGGATCGCGGAGCCGCCGTCATTGGAAATGTCACTCAAGGGATCAGATGCCCTTTTTCACAACATCGTTGAGGAGGTCGATCACGCGGTTCGAGTAACCCCACTCGTTGTCATACCAGCTGACGAGTTTGAAGAAGGTGGAGTTGAGCTCGATCGACGAGCCGGCATCGAAGATCGACGAGGACTTGTCGTGGATGAAGTCGGTGGAAACCACTTCGTCTTCGGTGTAGGCAAGGATGCCCTTGAGGTAGGTTTCCGAAGCCTTCTTGAGAGCCGCCTTGATCTCGGCCAGCGAGGTTTCCTTCACGGTCTTGACGGTGAGGTCGACAGCCGAAACGGTCGGAGTCGGAACGCGGAAGGCCATGCCGGTGAGCTTGCCTTTGACCTCGGGGCAAACGAGCGCCACGGCTTTGGCGGCGCCGGTAGTCGAGGGGATGATGTTGATGGCTGCGCTGCGTCCGCCCTTCCAATCCTTCTTCGAAGGACCGTCCACGGTTTTTTGCGTCGCGGTGTAAGCGTGCACGGTGGTCATCAGACCCTCGGCAATGCCAAAACCTTCCTTGAGAAGCACGTGCACCAGCGGCGCAAGGCAGTTGGTGGTGCAGCTCGCGTTGGAAATGATGTGATGCTTGGACGGATCGTACTGATCGTCGTTCACGCCGACCACGAAGGTTGCGTCCTCACCCTTGGCAGGTGCGGAAATGATGACTTTCTTGGCGCCAGCGGCGATGTGGCCTTTGGCCTTTTCGGCTTCGGTGAAAAGGCCGGTCGATTCGATGACCACGTCGACGCCGAGCTCCTTCCAAGGAAGACCATCGGGAGTGCGGGCGCTCACGACGCGGATCTCGTGACCGTTGACCACGATGATGTCGTCCTCTTCCAGTGAGGGCGAAGATTTCTTCGAGGAAACGGTCCCCGAAAAACGACCCTGCGTGGAGTCATACTTCAGAAGGTAGGCAAGGTTGTCGGCGGGCACGATGTCGCCAACGGCAACAACATTGAAGGTGGTTCCGAGGTGGCCTTGCTCGACGAGAGCGCGAAACACAAGGCGGCCGATGCGGCCGAATCCGTTGATGGCAATGGTGGTCATTTCAGTAATTGGGAGTAGGTGGAAAACCGCCGGGTCGTCCGAACGGCAGGCGGAGACTACACAGACCGAGTCCCCCGTCAATCCCTAGGGGAAATTAGGGAAATTTTTAGGAATGCCCCTCAACAAGCCGCAAAATACTCCAAACAAGGAAGATCTAACGGATCAGCGGAAAACCCGCCGCCGGCCTCACTCTCGCAGGCGCTTCAATTTCAACGCGTTTGTCCTCGCCCGCAGCAAAGCCGCCAGCCGCGAGCGGTATCACGGTGAAACACAGAAACTGATCCCCCGCCGCGACCACCTCGCCCACATGCAGCAGCGTCACCTTGGCCCCGCCAGCACCGAGCTTGAGCGTCCCGCCCACCGGAAAGCCCCGCTCCGCCGCAGCATCGCGCGTGGGAATCACGCAATCGACCCACACCGGATACGGGGTCGGATCCAAACCCTCACCGGGAGCCACCATGGCACGCGCCCTGATCGCAAGACCCGATGAAATGAAATCTCCTTCCTTCAGCTTGCGAACTTTTTCAATCCGATACTCACCACTCACATGGACCACCGCCTCGGGACTGTCGAAATTCGTAAGATAATTTCGCAGCATGCGGGCATTGTATCTCGCAAGCTGCTCGTCAGTGGACGGGTAAAAACGCGAGTAGAGCGATGCGGCGTCGAGCGTGACACCATCCGGCAAATCACCCGCGGGGAAAAGCTTGAGCTCAGGAAGCCGACCGATTCTACGAAGGATCTCGTAGTTTCTCGGCACCTCCGGATGGCCAAAAACTTCGAGGCAGACGAGCCAGCTCGCGACCGCAAAACACAGCGCCAGGCCATTGACAATGAACCACCAAAAATAAGCCGGCCTCCCCGGTGCCACATCGTCCTTCAGACGAAGCCCTGGGCGTTCGGCGATGATCATGAGCGGCAATCCTCCGTGCCAGTTAGATCCGAGTCCACTGCGGGTTCGTCCAGCGGCTCAAAGGATGTCCCGCAGCCGCAGGATCGCGCGGCCCGCGGATTGTGAACCTTGAAACCCGAGTCGGTAAGATCATCGGAAAAGTCCACCTCGCACCCGCGCAAACGCTCGATGCTGTCGGCCGCCACGATGACCCTGGCCCCATGATTCTCGGCCAACACATCCCCCTCCATGGGCTGCCCCACCTGCATTTCATACTGCCAGCCGGCGCATCCACCCTTGCTCACGGCAAGTCGCAGCCCAGCCCCCTCGCCCGCACCTTTAGCGACCAAAAGCCTCTTCAGCTCGGACGCGGCTCTCTCGGTAAGCGTGATCATTTCGCGGGTCAAAGTGAGCGAGCCAGAGGGAAATTCAAACCCGAAAATCACCAATGCCGGATCACCCGCCCACCGCAAGTCCCAGCCATTCAAGCGAAGCTAAAATTTATTTTTCAAAATGACCTTGACGCATCGAAATCGCTCCCGTTTCGTTCCGCCCGCCTGCGGAAATTCCGTTGTGCCCAAAGAATGGCTGTATTATATCCACAAGCCTTGTTTCCAGCACCCGTCACCCATGCCCTCGTCTAAGCCTTCATCCAAGAAATCCGCAGCCAAAAAGCCTGCCGCCAAACCGACCGCCAAGGCCTCCAAGCCAAAAGCCAAAGCTCCCGCACCCAAGGCGAAAGTTTCCAAGCCGAAGACATCCGGCTCGAAAAACAAAGCGGCGACCACCAAGGCCAAACCCGCAGCTTCGAAGGCAAGCGCGAAGAAAATTTCCAAGCCCGCAGCCAAGGCTCCGACGAAAAAGCCCGCAGCAAAAGCCCCCGCCAAGAAAGTTTCAAAACCCGCAGCAAAAGCGCCGGCCAAAAAACCGCTGACCAAAACTGCCACCAAAGCACCAAGCAAGGCGCCGGCAAAAACCACGCCCAAGGCTCCAGTCAAATCTGTCGCAAAATCAACATCGGTCAAAAAGCCCGAGCCGGCCAAAGCGGAAAACGCCACGGCGTCGAAAACCCAGGCCAAAACCAAATCCGCGACCAATGCGACCTCCGCTACAACCGCTCCGCCAAAGGCCGAAAAGCCAGCTACCGACTCCAAGTCGGGCAAGGCCGGCGCCACCAAAAAACGCCGCATCGATACGCCTGAAATTCAGGAAAAGATCCGCGAACTGATCAAGCTCGCCAAGGAACAGGAATACCTGACCTACGACGACATCAACGAAATCCTCCCGAACGATCTCGTCGACCCTGACGATGTCGAGGCGATCATGGAGCGCCTGCGCAACATGGAGTTCGACATCATCGACGCCTCGGAAGTCGACCGTTTCAAGGACAAGAAACGCGACGACGATGGCGGCGAAGAGGAAGAACTGAAGGCAGACCAGAAACTCGACATCCTCGACGACCCGGTCCGTATGTACCTCAAGCAGATGGGCCAGGTCCCGCTCCTGACCCGCGAACAGGAAGTGGAAATTTCCAAACGCATCGAGGACGCCGAAATCGAGGTCGCACGCCACCTCCACCTCTTCGGATTCGTCACCGAATCCTATCTCGACCTCGCCGACAAACTCAACAAGGGCAAGGAGCGCTTCGACCGTGTGATTCTCGACAAGAAAATCGAATCGCGCGAACGCTACATGAAGGGCCTGCCAAAGCTCTGCGAACAACTGAAGCAGCTCCATCAGGAAAACGACGACATCTTCCGTCAGCTCTCCGCCAAAAACCCGCGTGGCAAGAAGAAGCTCGAAGAGGAATTCCAGAAAAACATCCAAACGCTCAACCGCGTTTATGTCCGATTCTACTTCAAACAGAAGATCATCGAGGACTTCTGCGAACAGGTTGATGAGTCGATGCAAAAGTTCTGGAAGTACACTCGCAAGCTCCAGTCGACACCCAACGACAAGGAGTTCGTGACGAAACTTCGCGAGCTTCAACAACGCTCGTGGCACACGCCCGAAACCTTCGAAGAGGCCAACAAAAATCTCCGCCACTGGCTCAAGGAGGCACTCAAGGCAAAAACCGAAATGGTCGAAGCCAACCTCCGCCTCGTGATCTCGATCGCGAAGAAATACACCAACCGCGGACTCTCGTTCCTCGACCTGATCCAGGAAGGCAACATGGGCCTGATGAAGGCGGTCGAAAAATTCGA
>CAYQRP010000041.1:0-9018 GCA_964419815.1 uncultured Luteolibacter sp.
GAGCAGCAAAAAGAGGATCACAAACGGACGAGCTCCGCGTGTTTGACGGAGATCAGGATCGACACCACTTCGGCGTTTGGGTGGATTTTTTGCAGGGTCGACTGATAGGCCTGCATTTGGCCGGAGTAGCGATCGACGAGATCGCGCGCGGAGGCAACGGCATCGGTTTTGTAGTCGATGATTTCCACGCGGGTGACGGTGCCGGATTCATCGCGATGGAGGTGAAGACGGTCGATGATGCCGGTCATGAGTTGACCGTCAACAATCGCGTCGGCGGATTGCTCGCGGAAGAGGTCGATGCTTTTTCCGTTGCGTTGAAAGAGTGCCGCGACGGATGGGGAGGCGATGAGCTTCGCCACGGCATCGGCGGCATCGGATTTTGGAAGCGAAGGTGCGGCTTCATCGATCCACGACACTTGTTCCATCAGCGCATGAACCTCCGAACCGAACTTCATGCCGGTGCGTGAGTGGCTGACGGATTGGGTTTTGTTTTTGGATTGGCTGGGCGTGACGGTGGCGCGTCTGCGGTGGGGATCCTGAAGTTTCGGAGGAGCCGATTTCGGCTTGGAAGTTTCGTGGGGATTGATCAGTTGAATCCAATCCGCACTACCGCATTCAAAGAGGAAGGGGTCTTTGGTGTTGGCTTGTTTGGCGGAAATTTGGATCCAGTTGGAGAGGGAGGCTTTGAGAGGCTCGGCTTTGTCAGAGGGTCGGTCTAGGAGCACATAGAGTCCGCGTTTGGCGCGGGTGAGGGCTACATAAAGCATGCAAATTTCCTCGTAGCGTTGGGTGGCAGCCCAGCGTGTTTCGGCTTCGTTGATGACCGGGATGATGCGCCTTGCCCATGCGGGTGGGGTCTCGATGATCCAATTATCGCCGCTGGCGATGTCGAAACGCTGGGTTTTGGGAACTGTGTCGTTGGAAATCTGAGGGAGGATGACCACGTCGAAGCCAAGACCTTTCGATTTGTGGACGGTCATGACCTGCACGGCGGCAACGCCTGGAGTTTGGGAAATTTCAAGGCGTTCGATCCAGTCGGCGGCATCGTGTGGAGATTTGCAGCCGCTGGCGTCAAAGTCGGCGAGCGCGGCAAGGAGGTCATTGGCGCGGCGTTGCCCGAATTCCGACCAATCGGATGCGAGGGGCGCGATGATGGATGAAATCGGTTTGGCGAATCCTTGGGTGGAAATTTCCGATGTGAGCGAATGCCAAATCGTCATCCAATCTTGGCCGTGGCAGTTTTGCAGAACTTTTGCCATCGGCGACATTTCGACAACACCGCGTGCGAAGTGGTCGGCTGGATTGGCAAGCCACTTCAGAAGGTGGGTAATGGCGATGCCGGGTTGGTTGTCGAGAGCGGGTTCGCGTGTGCCTTCTTCGATGACATCAAAACCGTGGGATCGGAGGTGCTCGCTGATCTCTTTGACATGTTTGTTGTTTCGCAGGAGAACGCCGCAGGTCATCTTGCGTTTGCCGACTTCAAGTTCTTTGAGGATACCGACGAGGCGGTCCAGTCTCTCATCATCGTTCTCGATCCACTCAACGCGTGAGTGTCCGCGCTTGTCTTCGTTTTGAAGGTGATCTGCAGAAATGTGGTTTTCCCACTCCCAGGGCGGATTGATTTGGCCAAACAGCGACGAAATCGTTGTGGTGTCGCCGCAGATCGTGTTGACGAGCTCGAGCACTTCGGGACAGGAGCGGAAGGACTGGTACATCGGTGCCGTTTCGATGCCCGGCAGGTGCTCGTCGGTGATCTTTTTGAAAAGCCCGACATCGCCGCCGCGCCAGCCGTAGATCGCCTGTTTGCGATCGCCAACGATGAACACGGTTCTCGATGCATCATCGGTCGCGGCTTCGTTGATGAGTGGCCAGAGGCCGTTCCAATCGGCATTGCTTGTGTCCTGAAATTCGTCGAGCAACCAATGGTCGATGCTTGCGTCGATGCGAAAGTCGATGGCTTCGCGCCGAAGCCGCGAGTCTTCGTTTTTTTGCCATTCTCCCATCAGGAATTTCACATCGCTGAAGCCGAGCAGACCTTTTTTCCTGAGTTGTGATTCGCAAATTTCGTCGTAGATCCGCACCATGTCGCGGATGGCTTCGGTGCGTTTGATGGCTGCGGCGAGTTCGCATTGCGCGGCGAGTTCGACCATTTCGCGAATGGCATCGCCGGTGGTTCCATCGAGTGTAAAATCCTTGTAGAATTTCACTACGAGAGGCTCATCCTTCGCGGCCACCGCTTCGAGGATGTTTTTGGTGAGCTTCGATGCTTCGCTTTCGACGCGACCGCTTCCGATGGTGTGCTCGCGCAAAGTTTTGATTGCGTCTTCGAGGGCTTCGCGTTGGCCTTTTCGGGTAAAGTTGATGCAGTCGATGCCATCGAGGGCGGTGTTGGCGAGCGCGTGTTTGTGCTTTTCCCAATCGTCGAGATTTGCCCCGGCATGCCCTGGAAGCCCCCATTCGACATCGTCCGCACCTCGGTAGAGCTCGTGCCATGTTTTGACAAATTCGGCGAGCGCATTGAGCACCGAGGGGTTTTCGCGCCCCATGGTGGCGCGGCGGAATGCGTGCAGAAATTCGCTGTCGCGACCGTCGGCATCCAGCCTGCCGCTGATGACCGATGCCAGCATTTCGTCGGCGAGGGCTGCCGCGCGCGGGCCTTCGATGAGATCGAATTTGCCGCCTGTGATGCCGAATTCGTACTGAAAGCTGCGAACGATTTTGGCGAAAAATGAATCGATGGTGCCGAGGTTGAAGCGCGGCAGCGAGCGAACGACTTTCGTCAGAACCGCGTTGAAGTCGATGGCGTGAAGCCCGATGTCTTTTTCAAGGTTGGCCGCTTCTGTGTCATCGCATGCAGCCTTTGCGAGTTTGGTGAGCACCGAATCGGCGAACTCGCCAGCAGCCTTGCGGGTGAAGGTGAGCGCGACGATTTTTTCAGGCGCGTTTCCGTTCGCAACAAGGCCAATGACGCGGTTGCCAAGCTGGTAGGTTTTGCCCGAGCCCGCGGAGGCAAGGATCAACAGCTTTGGCTCGAGGATGTTGATATCCTTCTCGTCACGCATCAGCGTTTGGGAATGACGAGTTTTTGTCCATCGCGGATCAGGGTGCCGGAGATGCGGTTGGCGCTCTTGATGGCGGAAACGGAAGTGCCGTGGCGGCTTGCAATGCCCGAGAGCGTGTCACCCTTTTTCACGGTGTAGCGTATGGATGTGGGCTTGGGCTTTGCGACACTTGGTTTGGGTTTTGGCGCAGCTGCCGTCGTTTTCGCGCGCTCGGGTTGCGCTGATTTTGAAACGGCCACCTTGAGGGGTTTGGTCTCGGGTTTCGTGCGGGAAGATGAGCTTGAGGCGAGCGGGGTCGAGTTGGCGGGCGGCTGTTCGTTTTTGGCGATCACTGGCAAATTGTCAGAATCGCTTGCAGCGGGTCGGCCCGGGCGGCGCCATTTCGACGGATCGTCCGCCCATTCCTCGCGGTAGTTGCCGTTGGCGTCGAAGGGGCCGGTGCCGGTGGGGTGATCGCTTGACGCGACATCGCCGACATTCGAACAGGCGGAGAGGAACAGCGCCAGCGCGCCACCAAGGAGAGGCCAGAGTGAGAATTTCATGACCCGATCATGAGCAAGTGGCTGGGATTGGCAAAACATTCCGTGTGTCCGGATGTGAAAAAATTTGCACAGACCACCGATGGCCGGGCGCGGCAACTTCGAGTTTGACTCGGCAAGCGTCCGGTGGCATTGGTCGGCACTGAAGTGCGAGGGGCATTAGCTCAGTTGGTAGAGCGTCTCGTTCGCAATGAGAAGGTCAGCGGTTCGAATCCGCTATGCTCCACTTCCTCGTTTTTGAATTTTTTGCACGATATCCGTGCGGATGGTGCCGGGAACAGGACTCGAACCTGCACACCTTGCGATACCAGATCCTAAGTCTGGCGCGTCTACCAATTCCGCCATCCCGGCTGCGGGTGTGAGGATAGCGTCTGGTGGCGGAGCGGGCAAGGCATCAATCGTTTGGAAAAAGCCTGCGCGAGAGGCTTGCCGGGTCCTCGGGCGAGGCATGCGGATTCCAGGAAATTTCGAGCACTTGGAATTTTCCGCCGAGCTGGGCCGGATGCGTCAGTGTTTGGAATTGGCGGATTTCCGCGGCGTCCGGGTTTCCCTCCCGCTTGCTAAGCCAGTCACGTGCGAGTGCGGTGAGCCACGCGCCTTGGTTGTGGAAGCTGATCGCTTTGCCGCCGAGTTTCATCGCAGCTTGAGCGACTGCGGTGAAGTCGACATGGGCGGTGATGTCCCTATCGCCGGGATCCGAGAGCGGATCATCTCCGGCGCGGTGATTTGAAAATGTGCGCAGCGTTCCGGATTGGCGCAGCGGATGGTGAAGGTCGGCGGCCGCAAAACCATAATCGATCCAAATCATCAGGCCGTGCTCGAGGGCTGCGTTGAGAGGTTGGAGAAAGTCGGCAAAGTTGGTGCGGATTTCCGCGCGATGGCCTTTGGAAAAATGTTCGCCGAGTGGCTCGAGTGCGGCCGTCAATGCCGGGTTGGAAATTGCGTGGCGTGTCCAGGTCAGCGAGTTTTGGTCATCGCGGCTGACGCGCAATTCGAGCCATGACGAGTCGTGGCGTTCGACCAAGTGAAAGGGCAGCGCATCGAGGACCTCGTTGCCGAAGGCGATGCCGGGGAGTGGATTGTTGGCGAGTTCCGAAAGATTGGTGACTTGGCGGATGGATTTTTTGAAGCGCTCAAGTTTGGTGCTTTGCGCGGTGCGCAAGGCGTTGAGCGGTTCGGCGATCGCGTATTCGAGGGCGTCGAAGGCTGCGGGTGAGGTCGCATGGATCGTGGTGAGAATGTCGCATGCGAGAGTGCCATCGTGGGCACCGGATTCGATGACGCGCCATTTTTGCGGTTCGCCGATCTCGTGCCAGTGCTGCAGAAAGCGGCGTGCCAACAAGGCGCCGAACAGCGGCCCTGTGCTGACACTGGTGAAAAAATCCCCGTGGCGTCCGATTTGCCGCGCATGGCGGGCGTAGTACCCGAGCGTCGGTTCATAGAGCGCCAGTTCCATGAATGCGTCAAAACCGAGTGGGCCTTGTTCATCGATTTGCCGAAGGATTTTCTCCATCAAGGAAGAGGTTGCGGCGTCATGCCCTATCGGGTAAGCCTGTGGGTGTCCCCGACCCTCCGGGCGCGGTGATGGAGATGAATCGGGCATGGTGGCTAACTCAAAAATGAACCAAAGGAAGAACCCGCGGAAGCGTTTTCACAAGCGCAAAGCCATCCTGCCGCTGATGATTTTCATGGCCTTGGCGGCATTCGCCGCATGGTTTTTTGCCGAGTCCTACACGAGGCAGTACCGTGAGCGTGCGGCGGGTTATGATCTTGCAAGAATCAATGATCTGGAAATTCCGAGCCTGATCCTCGATCGCAACGGTCGCGAGATCGGGCGTTTCTTTGTGCAGAACCGGAGCGTCGTTTCGATTGATCAGGTGCCGCAGGTTTTCATCAACGCCCTGATGGCTGGAGAGGATTCGCGCTTTGAGTTTCACGGCGGCGTGGACTGGATCGGAATTTTGCGGGCCCTCAAGTTCAACGCGCAGGGCGCGACACAGGGGGCCAGCACGATCACGCAGCAGTTGGCCAGAAATGCCTACAACCTCAAGGAGGAGGCCTTGTTGAGAAAGGAATCGTCTATCCAGCGCAAATTGGTCGAGGCGTTTTTGGCGATGCGCATCGAGAAGGAATATTCGAAGCGGCAGATCCTGGAGTTTTATCTCAACCGCATTTATTTTGGCAGTGGCTTTTACGGCATCCGCTCCGCATCGCTGGGTTACTACGGCAAGGAGCCGATGGATTTGAAAGCCGAGGAGTGCGCGTCGTTGGTCACGCTGATCAAGAACCCAAACCGTCGCTCGCCCTTGAACAATCCCGAGATCAACCGCGACGGTCGCAACTATGTGCTCCTGCGAATGAACGACGAGGGCATGATTTCCGACGAGGAGTATGATGAAATGGTGCGCAAGCCCCTGGGCTTGAATCCCAAGCCCCTGCGGCGCGGCACATCGCACCTTTATGAGCGAGTGGCCGATGCGGTGGGCGCGGCCTTGGGCGAGGATGCGCTGTCATCGGGCGGATTCACTGTGCACACCACGATTTTGGCCGAGGCTCAGAATGCGGCGTATGCCGCGCTTCGCGAGAGTCTTTTGCGTGCCGAGTCTCGGCCCGGCTATGCGCACGAGAAACATGATCCGCAAAGGAAGCTGACCGAAAAGCCTGCAAATTTTTTGCAAGGCGCGGTGTTGATGGTCGATCACATGAGCGGCGAGGTGCTCGCGCATGTTGGCGGTCGTGATTACGCGCAGGTGCCGTACGACTTCATTGAGTTGGGCAAACGGCCGATGGGTACTGCGTTTTTTCCGTTCATTTACGCGGCCGGATTTGAAAATGGAATGACACCGGTGACCATGACCGAGGACGAGCCGATGGACAACCGCTCGGTGATGGTTGGGGGTCGCGAAGGGATTCTTGGCGAATGGGGCATGGAGCTTGCCTCGCCGGTGTATGAGGGAAAAATCACGCTGCGTCGCGCGTTTGAGCAATCGAAGATCGCGGCAACCGTGAGGTTGACGGATCGGATCGGATTGAAGCGGGTGGTCGACAAGGCGCTTGATTTCGGTTTTCCGTTCGGCAAGGCGGAGTTGTTGCCGCGTCTGGGTGTCGGCTTCGAGGAGGCGTCACTCAAGCAAGCAGTGCGTGCGATTTCGGTTTTTCCGCGAGGTGGAACATTGCCGTCCGATGCCTTGGTTTACATTGATCGCGTTGAGAACCCCAAGGGTCAGACCATTTACCGCAGGCCGCGACCTGCCGCAGCGGCGCCGCGGACGATCATCGATCCCGCGACCGCGTGGCAGCTCCACAGCATGATGGCGGGTTCGCTTTATCGCGGATCCTCCAAGGGCGTATTGGAAAATCTGGTGGAAAAACCCTTTCAAGGTGCGGGCAAAGGTGGCACGACGCATGACTTTGGCGATTGCTGGTTCATGGGGTACAACGCGCGAGTGAGTTGTGCGGTTTGGACGGGATTTTTAACACCGGGCAATGGGGCGATTTACCCCGGCGCATTCAGTCGCGATTTGGCGATGCCGGTGTGGCGCTCGGCGATGAATGCGGCAGCGCCCTACTTTGGCGGAGGGAAAATTGAAATGCCCGCCAACATCGTTGAGCTGCCGGTGTGTACGACTTCCGGAGAGCGCGCGACGCAGTTCTGTCACGAGTACGCGGAGGATCCTGCCTCGGGTGTTGTCAAATCTCATTCGACTGCGGTGAGCGAGTACTTCCGCGTGGGGGCCGACAAATTTTCGTACTGCTCGCAACATTCCGGAGCTGGCACGGATATGGCATCGTCAGAAAATGCGATTTTGAATCTTCCTGCGTTGGATGCCGTGCCGGTGCGGCCCAAGGCGCCGGTCCTGATTGGTGATGACCCCTATCATGTCGAGGTCCCGGGTGTTGCGGCATCCGGTCAGGGTCAGAGTTTGCTGAGAAGGCGCACCACCAACGTGCTCGACAGTTTGGATCTCGGCGAAGTTGAGGAAAACATTCCTTTGCGTGCGCCCGGGCGCTTGCAGATCGAAGACGAATGATCCGCCGGGCCCTTTCCTTGCCTTATTCGTAATCGGAGAGGCGAAGATTGAGGGCGACCGAGCGGCGCAGGGCGCGCATCACATCCGCGAGCGTGCGGTGGGAGGCACAGGCGGCGGCACATTTCGCGTCGTTCAAGTAGTAGCGGCTGATGTAGCGGCCGATCTCTCCGTAGAGCAATCGCATTTGCGATTCCAGTGTGCCAATTTCCGCATGCAGCAATGAAAGTTGCTTGTTGCATTCGCCGATGACTTGAAACGAATCGGACGCCTTGAGTCGGCGGTCCTGTCGAATGCTCTTGAGCTGTTCGTCGATGGCGTCGAGTTCGGCATCGCCCTCTTCGATTTCTTGGCCGACCTTGATGCGTTGGTTTTTGAGGTCGGTGAATTGGTTTTTGAGTTCGTCGAGGCGCATTTTCACCGACTGGATTTCGTCCTGATGTTCCTCCGGGTGTGACGATTCCTGGTTGAGCACTTCGAGTTTCATCTTCAGCCCGACATAGATGCGGCGCACATCGCGGCCTTGAGCGACGATTTGATCGCGACTGCTGGCGAGCTTTTCGAGTTCCTTGAGTTTTTCGGTGCGTTGGTCGACCAGTTCCTGATTGGTTTCAGGTGTGATCTCGAGGATGTGGGCTCGTTCCTCGTGAGCGGCGGCAAGTTTGCTTTCCGCCTCGTCGATTTTTTTCTGAACGCCATCGTGTTCCTTCTGCAATTTGCGCAGGTTCCAATACTCAACCGAGAGGTTTTCAATGTCCTTGCAGTTTTCCCAGATCGAGAACCCGAGGAAGGTTTCCGCCTCACGGAGCAGGTGCATTTCCCTTGCGGCATCGCCCCGGCGTTGGGCTTTGCGCACATAACCGAAGGCCTGTGCGACGCGGGCGATGAGGTAGCGGGTGGGGGTCATGAAAAATTAAACGGAAATTTTCTTTTGGATCGTCTCGATGACCGAGAAATCTTCTAGGGTGGTGATGTTGCCGGAGACTTTTCCGGTTGTCACCAGTTCCTTGAGCAGGCGGCGCATGATTTTTCCCGAGCGGGTTTTGGGAAGGCCCGGAACGAAGTGAAGGTCGTCGGGTTTGGCAATGGCGCCAATGACTTTGCCAACATGGTTGCGGAGTTCGTTGCGAAGCTCGGGAGACTCCGTGAAGTTGCCCTTGAGCGTGACGAAGGCGGCGACGGCTTGGCCTTTCATGTCATCGGGTCGGCCAATGACTGCGGCTTCGGCCACGGCCGGGTGGGCGACAAGGGCGCTTTCGATTTCGGCAGTACCAAGGCGGTGGCCCGAGACGTTGAGCACATCGTCGAGGCGGCCGATGATCCAAAAGTTTCCCTGTTTGTCGCGGCGGGCGCCGTCGCCTGCGGTGTAGAGGCCGGGGTAATCGGACC
>CAYQRP010000042.1:0-6207 GCA_964419815.1 uncultured Luteolibacter sp.
GATTCGCGGGCGCTGGTGAGCCTTTCAATGAGTCGTGAATCGTTGGGAAATGCTTTGAGGGCGGTTTCGAAGGCCTCGATGGCTTCGGCGGCTTGGTTGGTGGCCATGAAATATTCGCCGATTTGGCCGGTCATGGGCGTGGGGACCAGCGGAGCCTTCATGAGGGGAGCGGGGGTTTGCCTGTCGGCGGCGGCGCTGAACCAGTTGTAGGCGATGTTGCGGTTTTCCTCGGGCCCAGCGAGCGCAAGCTGTCCGCGGGCGTTGGCGGCGATCATTTCAAGCGCGCGAAAAGCGCGGTTCCACTCCGAGCGTTCGGCCGATTGAGTGGCGATTTTTTGGCTGCCGGCCATCATTTCACCGTGTTGACCCAGGGCATTGATGGTGTTGCGTGCGGCTTCGAGTTCTTTTGCTTGGATCTGACGGTGTGACTCGAGTGCGAGACGCAGGCCATTGATCCACCAATGGGCGAGCGAATGTTTCGCCAGATCTTTTGCGACATTGGCGCTGGGCAGGAGTTTTTCGTCGGGAATGGATTCTGGCAGCGTGCCTGCGTCGAGGGCGAGACGGGCGGGCAGGGTTTTGACATCCCACCAGAGCACGCGGGCACCGGGAGAATTTTTTCGTTCGTCGGGGATTTTGGTTTCGCTGAGTTGGAGAGCGGCATCGAAGGCTTCTTGCCTGCGTCCCATCGAATTGAGCGTGATGATGCGGTAGCATTGGGCATCAAGCCACTCCGGGCAATCGGCCGCCGTGATCTTATTTTCGTTCATCCACTTTTCGTAGAGTGCGGCGGATTTTGAGAATGCGTTGAGTGCCTCGCGGTGGTTTCCGCAGCGCCACTCGCAGTGGCCGAGCAAGTGTTGAAAGGGAGGATACTCTGGGTGGGCGGCGCATAATTCGCGGGCGTAGAGAAGCGTTTTGGAAAGATCGGGTGCTTCCGCGCAAATCGTGGCGAGCGCGTTCATCGGCACCGGGTTGCCCGGCATTTTTTGAATCCAGTTGAGCAACATTTTCTCGGAGTTTTCCTGATCGGGCGTCGGTTCTCCGGTGACATCGTAGCCGCCGCGTGTGAAGAGCGCGAGCAGCACGCCTGCTTGCATGTCATTCGGAAAACGACCGACGACCTTGCGGAATGCGTTGGCGGCGGCTTCCGGGCCATCGGTCAGTTGTTTGAGCAAAGCGTAGCTGTAATCGCGCTCGATCGCTGTGCCGATGCCGTCTTCGATGAGCGATACCATGCGTTCGGCGGCGGCGTTGCGGTTGGCGATGGTTTCAGGCGCGCCTTCGAGCAGGGCCATGACCATGCCCCAGTGGGCGAGCAGGCAATTCGGGTCATCGCGCATCGCTGCGGCAAAGTGGCGGGCGGCTTCGAATTCCCATCCGAAGTGAAGATGGTTGAGGCCCATGTTCACATGGGTTTGTGTCGCCTCGCTCGCGGTGGCGACGGCCAGGGTGATGCCTGTGGGTGTACCGCTGCTGGTGGGTGCGGGGAGTCGCATCACGGCTTCGGGGATTGCCTGACCGATCCCGGGAATTTTTTCACCGCTGGCCAAGTGGGCAAGGCAGATTAAGGCTCCAAACGCTCGTAGCGGGAGTGACTTCATGCCTTATGATGAATGTTTTTGTAAATTTCACCAATCAAAATGATGCTGGCGCGATCACGGGTGGTAACGCTAGTCTCAGGGCATGAAACTCGGCGTGATTGGTTGCGGCAAAATGGGCACGGCATTTGTGGCTGGGGCGGTTCGCTCCGGAGTGGTTGCTGGGGCGGATGTCATCGGCATCGATCCGATCAAGGCGGCGCGTGAACATTTTTCCAAAGAGACGAATGCCCGGGTGGCCGAAGAGATTTCCGCTCTGGCTGACTGCGATGTGGTGTTGCTTTGCACCAAGCCGCAGGATGCTTGTGGGGCACTTGAAAACTTGGTGGGCGTGTCGAAAGAGTCGCCTTTGGTCATTTCGATTGCGGCTGGTGTGAAACTTGCGGCTTTGGAGCAAGCTGCTGCTGGCAGGGCGCGGATTGTGAGGGCGATGCCCAACACGCCTGCGGCAGTCGGCAAGGGAGCCTCGGGATTTTGCATGGGTCAGCTCGCTCAGGAAAAAGACAAGGCGACCGCGAAGCAGATTCTCGGTTCGGTTGGATTGGCTGTCGAAGTGCCCGAGCGGCTGATGGATGCGGTGACAGGCCTTTCGGGCAGTGGTCCGGCCTATGCCTATCTGTTCATCGACGCGCTTGCGGATGGTGGCGTGAAGGCCGGCTTGCCGCGTGCCGATGCGATTCGCCTCGCGGCGCAGACCGTTTGGGGTGCGGCGGCGATGGTGCTCGAAACTGGCGAGCATCCGGCCGTGCTCAAGGACATGGTCACTTCGCCCGGAGGCACCACCATCGCCGGTCTGGCCGAGCTCGAAAAGCACGGGCTGAGGTCGGCCTTGATTGAAGCCGTGACGGCGGCGACCCGACGTTCGGTCGAACTCGGAAAATGAATTTCCTGTGCGCATTTTTTGGACTTTCCGAGTCCCGATCGGCGATTATGCTCGTGACAATGAACTGGCGTACAGCACTTTGCTTGATCGGATCTTCTTTCTTCGTGGTGTCCTGCGGCAATGATGCCGAAACGCCGCTTCTCGCGGGAGATACTCGGGCCGCTGCGGCGAAAGGTGAGGAAATTTATCAGAAGGCCAAGCAGGCGGATGATGCGGGCAATCGCCGCCGAGCGATCAAATTTTACAACAAGACGGCGAGTGAGTATCCTTTTGCCAAGTCGGGAGCAACAGCGCGCTATCGTCATGCCCAGTTGCTGGAGGAAAAAGGCGACATCCTCGGAGCGTTCGAGGCCTATGGCAAATTTCTCGAGCGGTATCCCGGCAGCGATCTCTACGGCAGCGTGCTGAAGCGTCAGGTCAACATGGCGCAAAATGCGGCGGAGGGTCAGATCAAAACGAATTTCCTAGGCATCAAGTCGAAGCTGTCGCTTGAGAAGACCGTCGAGATGCTCGATCAGTTGCGCAAGCATGCGCCGAGATCGCGGATCGCATCCAAGGCACACTTTACCAAGGGTCAGCTTTATGAGTCCAAACGCAAGGGCAAGGAAGCCATTGCTGCGTATCGTGAGTTGGTGCGCGAGCAACCCGACAGCCCTGAGGCCCCAGAGGCGCTTTTCCGAGTTGGTGTGATCCTCATGGACGACGCGAAGCGTGGAAATCAAAACCAGGCAAATCTCGACCTCGCGCGCGAAGCCTTCAATGACTATCTCATTCAGTATCCGGGTCACTCGCGCAATGCCGAAGCGCGCAAGCACTTGAAAGGTGTGGCGGGTGAGGATTTGCAGCGTTCTTACGACATCGCCGAGTTTTATCTCAAGACCGGCAAGATCGAGAGTGCGAAGGTTTATTATCGCGACATCGTGAAGCGCGGCGGTGATGACAAAATCCGCAGTGCGGCGCAGGCACGACTCAAGGAACTCGGCGAATGAGATTTAACGTTCAACTGCTTTTCTTTGCGGTGATTGCCATCGGCGCGTTCAACTCGTGCGCAGGTTATCGTCTCGGCGTGAACAAGCCACCGGCACTGACCAAGGTGAAAAACATCCATGTGCCCATGTTTTCCAATCAGTCATTCCATCCGCGTGCCGAAGCATTGGCGACCTCGGCAGTGGTCAATGCCTTTACGACCGATGGGACCTATCGCATCACCAGTTTGGATGAAGCCGATGCGGTGCTGGAAGGTCGGGTCTCATCCATTGATTACACTCAACTCGTCGGCAATCGTCTCGATACCGCGCTGCCCGAACAGTTGAACAATTCCGTGACCTTGGGATGGGAGCTGAAGGATGCCCGCGATCGAGGCAAGGTGCTGATGGCTGGCTCCAGCGTCGGGACCAGTCAGCTTTTTGTGACCTCGAACTTGCAGACTTCGCGCAACAATGCACTGCCGGAGGCGGTTGAGCGGGCGGGGGAAAGCTTGGTCTCGCGTTTGTCCAACAGCTACTGAGACAAATTTTTTTGAGAGACGCGAAAAACCAAGTCTCTTGCGGTTATACCATTCGGTTGGTATGCAATTCATATGGAAAAACGCAAGCGTCAGCCGAATGTGACGAGGGCAAAAATTCTCGAAGTGGCGGGCGAGGATTTTGTGCGTTGCGGTTATGCGGCTTCGGGATTGGGTGGAATCGTGGAGCGTGCGGGCCTGACCAAAGGGGCCTTGTTTCATCACTTTGAGGACAAGCGCGCTTTGGGATTGGCGTGGCTGGGTGAGTCGGCGGCGACTGAAATGCGGGCGACTTGGGTGGATCCGCTGTCGAAATTGGCTTCGTTGGATGGATTAAAGGCATTTTGTCAGGATCGTTTGAAATCCATGTCTGCAAGCGATGCCTTGGCGGGTTTGGTGCTGATGGCCGCCGAAATGGGTGGTGTGGATGAGGCGATTGCAGCTGCGGTGGAGGAAGTGTTTGAAACATGGCGAAATGGTTTCGCCGAAGTGTTCAGACGGGGAAAAGAAGCGGGCTGGATTCGCTGTTCGATCCGACCGGACGTCGAAGCATCATTCCTGGTATCGATGTTTTGCGGCTTTAGCCTTGGCATGCGTTTACCATCAGCAGACGCGACGCGGGGTGCTGCATTGATGGCGCTCGATGCTTATCTTGAGGCTTTGCGCGAGTTTTGAGGGGCACTGGATCCGCCCAGTTTGCAGGCGCGTTTGAAATGCTTGGCGCTGACCGGATTGATCGAGAGCCGAGTGCCACGCTGGCAGACCATCATTTCGCAGAGTTCGGTATCTTGTTTGAGCGTCTCGAGTGGGACGATCTCGGAGAATCGGTCGACGAATTCAAAATCGACAAGCCACCATCGCGGATTTTCGCGCGTGGATTTTGCATCGAAGTATTCGCTTTTGGCATCGAACTGCGTCGGATCCGGATAGGGAGCGCCAACGACTTTGGCGATGCCTGCGATGCCGGAGGGCTTGGCATTCGAGTGGTAGAAAAGCGCGAGGTCGCCGGGCTTCATTTCATGCCACATGAAGTTGCGGGCCTGATAGTTGCGAACACCGGTCCATGGTTCGCGGCCAACGCGTTCGAGGTCCTCGATCGAAAAGACATCGGGTTCGGATTTGATGAGCCAGTGGTTCATGGCGTTGGCTTGGCGGATCAATTCAGCTCACGCGCCAGTCCGCTTTTCAGCTTGGGCAAACGCAGGTGTTCCGGGCCCAGTTCGAGTCCTTTGCTGGCACGGACATCGGCTTCGATCGCCTCGATCACATCGAGTTCCGGGCGAAAATCTGCGGCATGGTACGAGCTGCGCACCAGTGGTCCGCTGGCCACATGGCGGAAGCCTTTTTGCAGGGCGATTTCTCGGTATTCGTCGAAGGTGGCAGGCTCGATGTATTCCACGACCGGCAGATGCTTCGGGGTCGGCCGCAGGTATTGGCCGAGCGTGAGGACGGTGACATCGTGCTCGCGGAGGTCGTCCATCGCGCGGAGAATCTCATCGCGGCGTTCGCCGAGGCCAAGCATGATGCCACTCTTGGTCGCGACCTTGCCGTTGACCATCGCTTTGGCTTTTTTCAGCACGCTAAGGCTGCGTTGATATTGCGCGCGCGAGCGGACGAGTGGCGTGAGGCGTTCGACTGTTTCGATGTTGTGGTTGAAGATGTGCGGTCGTGCATCCATGACCATTTGCAGGGCCCAGTCACGGTCATTGAAATCAGGCACGAGTACTTCGATGATGATCGACGGATTCGCGGCGCGCACCGCTTCAATGGTTTGTTGGAAATGTTCCGCGCCACCATCGCGGAGGTCATCGCGGGCGACGGCGGTGATCACCACATGGCGCAAGTTGAGGCGCTGGGTGGCCTCGGCGACGCGTTGCGGTTCGTCGGCTTCGAGCGCGTCGGGGCGGGCGGTCTTGACTGCGCAGAACCCGCAGGCGCGAGTGCATTTTTCGCCAGCGATCATGAAAGTTGCCGTGCCCTGGCTCCAGCACTCCCAGCGGTTCGGGCACTGGGCTTCTTCACAAACGGTGACCAATTTGAGGTCGGTGATCAGGGATTTGGTCGACCAGAAAACCGGGTTGCTGGGGAGGCGAACCTTGATCCATGAGGGTTTTTTGTCCCGGTGCAATTCGGGATCCATTCTCATTTTCGGGCCACAACTGCTCATCGCGGCGGCAAAGTAGGGGTGCGGGGTGCTTCGGGAAAGTGGAAAGTGTGGG
>CAYQRP010000042.1:6307-8819 GCA_964419815.1 uncultured Luteolibacter sp.
ATCACTCTTCCACTCGTCCAGCGTCCCTGAGCGCGCGCCAGCCACCATGAAGGACGAGGACTTGCGGGCCGAGGTCGAGTTGGCGGATGCGATCGGCGATCTGGCGGCTGGTGCCGCAGTTTTCGTCGCCGCAATAAATGACGACCATTTGAGCCGCTGCGATTTTCTCGGCATTGTTGGCCTCGAAGGCCTGCATGTCTTCGGTGGAGTCGAGGTTCCAAAGGACAGATTCGGGTAGGCCGTTTTTTTGCCATGCGGCGCGTGAGCGGGCGTCGATCCAGAGCAAGCCGTCGGTATGGGTGATTTCGCTCAGGCAGATTTCATCCGCCTTGCGGGTGGCGGGGTCACAAAAGTGGCTGCGTGCAGGCGGCCCTTTGGCGAGATAGGTGAGGCCGGCAGCGGCGAATGAAATGGTGGCGATGATTGCCAGTTGGAGGCCAGTCCTCATGAGTGGGCGTGGATGCGATGGAGATCAGCGGACAACCGCAAAAGCCTGTTGGATTTTGTGCTTGGTGAGCGTGCAATCGGTTTCGATGCGAAAGATGGCGAGGGTGGGTGAACTCAGGCTGAGCGGGGTGATGATCAGCTCGTAGGATTTTCCTTCCGTGAGGGTTTTGAGTTCATGTCGAAAATTTTGTGATGAGCTGCTGACCTTGAGTATGCGGACTGGTTTGGTGTCGTTCATCGTGATGGCAATGCCTTGCGGCTTTGCTTCGCCGTTGAGCGGCCACTTCACGGTTTTGGGTTCGATGTTGACGATGACCGGAATGTGAACGCGTGCGGTGAGGGTGACGGAGGGTTTGTCTTTCGCATCACCGTCGAGCCAGATGGCGATGGTTTTGTCGACTTCGCCGGAGAAATTTCCCATGTCGAATTCCGCGCGAATCATGCCTGATTCGCCAGGAGCGTAGCGCAGTTTTGCGTCGCTGATTTCGACCTTCATGCACGAGCAGGCGGATTCGTAGCGGGTGATGGTGACCGGCTTGTCGGAGTTGTTGGTGAAGGTGAAATCCGTGGTGACGGTTTTCGCATCGGCGGGCGCGTGAACTTCGCGCAGCGTTTCGGCAAATTTCAGCGGAGCTGAATGAGCAAAAATGGCAGTGGCCAGCAGGAAGCAGGCGATGCGGATCATGCTTCAGTCCTAGCGTCGCCTGCTGTGGGGTGCAAGGCTGATGGCGATGATGAGGCGTCCGTCGCGCCACTCCGGGCCAAGGACATAGAGGGGTTTGTTGTCCTCAAGTTTTGCGTCCATCTTGAGAATTTTTTTTCGGCTGAGCCAAAGCTCGAGGTCGAGCTGCGCCGATTTTCTGGTGGGTTGGCCTTGGGCTTCGACACGAAGCATTACTTCGTCGGAAGGCTTGAGCGGTTGCGACCAAGTTTCGTAGCTGCGGAGCAGCGGGCTCGCATCGCGTCCGATTTGTCGGTAGTGCTTGAAGCGCAGTCTTTCCTCGCTGTGAAATCGCGAGCTGGTCATGTGAGGCACGGGCAGTGCGCGTGGCCCTGCGGCGGCCGGATCGCCATCGGTGGCGTGATAGACCGTGACGCGAACTTCAGCGATGCGGGTGCGGCCCGGATCCTCAATCGCAAGCAGCGCGCCGTGGCTGGCGAGAAACAGCAACGCTGGGATCAGCTTTTGAAAGGGTTTCCTCATGGGTTTGGATTTTTGCCGGCGGGCGCTTCGGTGTGAGCGGTCGAGTCAATTTCGCGCGGCTTGTCGGTGGCGGCGGTTTGGCGGGTGAGATCGGTCGAGTCCGGAATCGCCGCGAGCCCGTCGAGAATCACGACGCTGGCAGAGGCCATGTCGCTTTCGAAATATTCGGCGCTGACTCCATTTTCGGGCGTGTAGATCGCGGCGGGCGGAATGTCGTTTGCCTCGGCGAGTTGGATCATTTCGCCGGGAACAGTGATTTCGGCGATCGTCTCGACGACCGGAATCGATCGTGAGTGAATGCCTAGCCAGAAGCTGAAAGCCATGCCGACGCAGGCGGCGAGCGGGAGGGCGAACTTGCGCCAGAACGGGACGGTGATTTCCGTTTTTGTCTCGGTGACCGCTTGTGCTTTTTGTCGGGTGATGCTGCGCGCGATGCGGGCGTTGAAGAAATCCGCGTAAGGTGGTTCTTCGCTGGCGGGGATGCCGGCATGGATCATCGCTTTCCATCGGCGGGCCGATTCGCGCATGGCGAGTTGATCCGGCTGGGATTGTGCCCACGCCTCGACCTTGGCGAAATCCTCGCCATCGAGCTCGTCCTCCAGCCAGAGGGCCAGCATGGCTTCATCAGGCGGCATATTCATCTTTGAGCAAGGTCTGGAGTTTTTGTCGGGCGTAGTGCAGTCGGCTCATCACCGTGCCGAGCGTGCTGTCCATGATGCTGGAAATTTCCTTGTAAGAAAGCCCCTGCACATCCTTGAGGATCACGACTTGGCGGTGTTCGTCGGAAAGCTTGCCGAGGGCGAGTTCGATTTTCACGCGCAATTCGCCATTGGCGAGCGATTCGTCGGGGGACTCGTCCAT
>CAYQRP010000043.1:0-8655 GCA_964419815.1 uncultured Luteolibacter sp.
CGGGTTGCGGGTCGCCAAAAGTTTTGCGGATTTCGGTGGCGTAGACCCACTCGTGACCGTGGAAAATGCGGGCGCGGGGAGCGATGATGAGACCTGCCATGGGGCGGGGAATCTGCGGGTCAAATCGGCCGCTGTCGAATGCGAAACCATTCAATCCGCGCAACTTGTGAAGAATTCCGCTTGATCCCCGCCGCGGGAATCCCTAGCCAATGGCCACCAACCATGGGCCAGCAATCAAACAAAATCATCAAACGCCGCCGTCGCGCCGATTATCTCAAGCGCAAAAAAGAGCAGGCGAAACTCGGCGGAATCGTTAAAAAATCCGTCGCCAAGAAAGAATCAGCCGCCAAAAAAGAGCCAGCCAAGAAGGCTGCTACCAAAAAGGTTGCGACCAAGAAAGCTCCGGCCAAGAAGGTTGCCAAAAAGGCCGCCGATGAAACTCCGCAAGCTGCGGAGTAATTTTCCAATGCAGTCAGACTCGCGTCAAATGAAGGCGCGGGTTGACTCGCTGGGATTGGTGTCACAGATTTTGCCGTGAGTTCGACGATGAACTACAAAATCGGCAACGAAAAGTTGGTGCGCGTTCTTGCGCCAGCTGCAAGCCACCTACGCGGCATTCTCGACCGACAGGGTAGGCCCGATGGCGCGTTGCGCATTGCGGTGGTCGGCGGTGGTTGCTCGGGATTGCAATACAAAATGGACCTCGTCGATGGTCCGCGCGATCGTGACATTCTGGTGCCAAGCAATGGCGTGAATGTCGTGATCGATCCCAAAAGCGCGCTGTTTGTGAGTGGCAGCGAACTGGATTTTTCTGATGACCTTCAGCAGGGCGGTTTCAAGGTGAGCAATCCCAATGCGGTCGTCACATGTTCCTGCGGCGAAAGCTTTGCGGCATGATCCGTGACGCATGCCTTGGGCCATGAAATCCACCATTCACTGATCCGCATGAATTTCAAATCCGCTCTTGTTCTGATCGGTGTTCTTTTTTTCGGCACCTTCACTTGGGCTGCGGAGAAAAACTCCGAGCTCAAGGAACTGCAGAAGCTGATTGATTCGCTGGCGGATGAGAGCTTCAAGGTTCGCGAGGACGCGGCACGCGATCTTTGGCAACTCGGCGAGAAGGCGCTGCCGGCGCTTGATTCGGCGATGAGTGATGCCGACCCGGAAAAGTCGGTTCGCGCCCGCGACATCAAGCGACGGATCATGCTTGGCATCACGCCAAAGACCGATCCGATCGTGATCGAGCTGATCGAGCGATATGCCCAGGCGATGCCCGAGGACAAATTGTCGATCATCAAGAAATTGAAATCCCGACGCGCTTGGGCTCAAGTTCTCAAATTGTATGCCATGGAATCATCCGAAGACCTTCGAGCGGAGCTTCAGGATGAGGTCGACGGAATGGCGATACAGGCGGCGCGTGAAGCCATTCTTGTCGGTGACATCGCCTCGGCGCGGAAATATCTGGAATTGGATCAGCACACGGGTGGCTACATGGCGCTCGCGGATTTTTTTCGCAGTCAGGGTTTGCTTGATGGGGAATTGAAAAAACTTGCGGCGGACGCAGCCAAACCTGATGCCCCGCTTCCCTCCGACGAAGCGTCGAGGCTAATGGAGGAAGTCTTTGGCGAGATCGCTGAATCGTGGCACGACAATTCGGAATTTGCGCTGATGTGTGCCGCGGGAAACACGCGTGCGGCGGCGGATGTCGCGAGGAAAATGGGGCATTGGAAAACTGCCGCGATGATGTCTGCCATCGAGGGGGATCCCTTGCCATGGTTGGAGCAGATGCAAAAAAACCCGCCAGGGAATCAGCTCGCTGCCGCATATGCCAAGGTGGCCGCGAGTTGGTGGAAAGGTGAAGTTTTGGACGATGCCAAGCTTGATGTTTTCATCAATGCGCTCGATTCGAAAAGTACATCCGATCGCAACAACGCGATCAATGCCTTGCTCGCATTGGGTCGCTTCGATCTTGCCGAAGGGGCCTTGGTCAAGGCGCATCCGCTGATCGCGTTTAAGCATTACGACATTCTCGAAAAAACGGTCGATGCGATGAAAGTGCTTGGCCTGAAAGAAGATGCCTCGAATGCCGATGAGTGGCTCGCGGGCTTGCTGGAGGAATTGGAGAGCCTTGATATTGAGGAACAGCATCAACCTTCGACCGCGATGGAGCGGATTGCGGCGCTGGCATATTTCAACGAAAGACGGGGATTGGACGAACGCAACGATTCCATTTTTCTCGAGACCGGCCAATTGCTCTCCGAAAAAAACCCCGAGCTGTTCATCCGGCTCGTGACCAACCTGTTTGGTCGCGGTGAAGTGTCGTATCGAGCGCCCAATCTCGCGAAGCGCATGGCATCGAAATGGGCCGGTCAGGACCCGCAGCGCTGGGAGGCTGTCGTTGCCATCGTGCTTGGCGAAGAAGATGTGGTGAACGAGTGGTGGGATTGGCTTGGCGAGCTGGATCCGGGCGCAGGCCCATCGGTTCGCTGCGATGCGATGCTGGCGATTTTCAAAGCCTGCGATGATCCCGGCGGCATTCGTGAAAAATTCATGGATCGCGTCTGGCTCTCCATCGACAAAGCGCCGGACGGTGAGCGCACCCGATTGTTGGCGCGCATGCTGACCATGGCCATCGAGTCCAACGATCTGGTCAACATCCTCAAAGTCATGGATCGATTGCCGGAAAAAACCCGCAATGCGATCTCATGGGAAAACCGTTTGTTTTGGCTCTCGGCCGCCAACCGCTGGGACGAGGCCGCCTCGCTGATCGTTTCCCAAATCAATGAAGCGGACGATGAGGCGCAAGAACCCAATGTCGAAATCCATGCCTATGCCGCTGCCTGCCTGCGGCTTGCAGGAAATGCCAAGGAGGCGGTGAAACACGATCGCTTGGCGGATCAGCTCGCCTTGGGTGATCCCGCCGCCTGCATGCGCATCGCCAATGGTTACGCATTTGGTCTGGACTTCGAGAGAGCGGGGGAATGGTGGAAGAGAGCGCTGATCTATGCCAACTCCGAGAGCGATCTGGATAACATTGCTTTGTACCTGAAGTTTCATGCCGATGAGCTTCTCGAACGATCCGATTGGCCGAAGGCGGCTGCCGCGATGGAGGTGCTCAGTAGCATCGTCGTGACCTACGAACCGCGATGGCTGGCACCGTCCGAGCTTTTGCGCATGCGCCTGCATGCCGACATGTCGCGGGCACTCGCCAAACTCAAAACCGACCGCAAGGCCGCAATCGAATTGCTCGGGCGCTGCCAACGAAATGCGATCAGCGACGGATCCTTGGCCGATTACTTTCTTCCCGCCGTTCGCAAGGCCGGACTCCAATCCGAGCACGATCAATGGTTTCGTGCCTCATGGGATTTTTTGCGCAGCGAAATTTCCAAATTTCCAGACAACGACCAGCTCCGCAACACCGCCGCATGGTTTGCCTCGCGTTCGATGCGTGAGCTTGTGGCCGCCGAGCAAGACATCGCTATCGCGCTCGAGCGCGATTCGGATCAGGCCGCCTACCTCGACACGATGGCCGAGGTCCAGTTTGCCAAAGGAAATCGCGCCAAGGCGATCGAGTGGTCGGACCGCGCGATGAAGCTTGCTCCGGACGATGATCAAATCCGCCGACAGTCGGCGCGCTTCCGCAAGGGACCATTTCCCACGAAGTGACGAATTTGCGGGTTTTCTTCCCCGCGCGGCTTGACATGAGGGCCCGACTGCGGCGGGATTCCCGCCCCATGGCAAAGCTCTCGATTCGCAATCTCGATTTCTCCGGCAAGGAAGTTCTCATGCGCGTGGACTTCAATGTTCCGCTCAAGGACGGAGTGATCACCGACGACACCCGCATTCAGGCAGCAGTCCCAAGCATCAGGCATCTGGTCGAGGGTGGAGCGAAACTGGTGCTTTGCTCGCATCTTGGACGTCCGAAGGGCGGACCCGAGGCCAAGTATTCGTTGGCACCGACCGCCGCTCACCTGGGATCAATTCTCGGCAAGTCCGTGAAGCTGGCGCCTGATTGCGTCGGCGCTGAAGCTGCCGCGATGCGCGCCGCGCTCGGTGCGGGCGAGGTGCTCATTTTGGAAAACACCCGCTTCCATGCTGAAGAGGAATCCAACGACAAAGACTTCGCCAAACAACTCGCAGGCACCGCCGAAATTTACGTCAACGACGCCTTCGGCACCGCCCACCGCGCGCACGCTTCGACCGAAGGGGTCACCCATTTCATTCCGACTTCGGCGATGGGTTTCCTGATGGAGCGCGAGCTTCAGTACCTCTGCGACGAACTCGAAAGCCCCGCCAAGCCTTTCCTCGTGATCATGGGCGGCGCGAAAGTTTCGGACAAAATTCAGGTCATCACCGCGCTCATGGAAAAGGCCGATGCCTTCATCATCGGTGGCGCGATGGCCAACACCTTCCGCAAGGCGCAAGGCTATCACACCGGCAACAGCCGAGTGGAAGCCGACAAGCTTGACCTTGCGCTCGAGATTCTTGCCAAGGCCAAGGCCAAAGGCGTGCGTTTCCTGCTGCCTGCCGACACGCGCATCACGCAGGAGTTCAAGGACGGTGCCGCGACCCAAGTGACCGCTCCCTACGAGCAGGGTGGTGAGACACCCGACGGCTGGGAAGGCATCGACATTGGCGATGTGGCGATTCGCGAGTTCAGCGAAGAAGTGGCCAAGGCCCGCACGATCATCTGGAACGGACCAATGGGCGTTTTCGAAATTGAAAACTTTGCCAAGGGCACCCGTGCGATCGCCGAAGCCGTGGCACAGGCAACCTCCAAAGGCGCGGTGACGATCATTGGCGGCGGTGACTCGGTGACCGCGGTCAACCAGTTCGGCCTCGACGACAAAATGACCTTCATCTCGACCGGCGGCGGCGCCTCTCTCGAGCTTCTCGAGGGCAAGGACCTGCCCGGTGTCGCAGCACTCAACAACGCCTGATTTTTCTCACCCCATCCCCCAACCACGAATCGATACCCGATCATGAACCGCAAGCCGATCTTTGCCGCCAACTGGAAGATGAACAAGGGAGCCTCCGAAACCGAGGACTTCGCCAAGAGTTTCATCAGCAAAATCCAGGGACTCAATCTCGCTTGCGAGGTCGTGATCGCACCGCCGTTCATTTCGCTGCCAAAGCTTGCGGAAATCCTGCACGGCTCGGGGCTCAAATCACACTCGATCCAGATCGCCGCGCAAAACTGCTCGCAGTTCGATGCCGGCGCCTACACGGGTGAGGTGAGCGTGATGATGCTGCGCGAGTGCTTCGTTCACTACGTGATCCTTGGTCACAGCGAGCGCCGCTCGATTTTCGGAGAGACCGACGAGGTCATCAACGCAAAGATGCTCAAAGCCCGCGAGGCCAACCTCAAACCGATCTTCTGCATCGGCGAGACCCTTGCCGAGCGCGAGGGAGGTCAACTGGAAGCGGTGCTGCGCCGTCAGGTCACCGAAGGTCTCAAGGGCCTGACCGATAAGGACATGGCCGAAACGGTCATTGCTTACGAACCGGTCTGGGCGATCGGCACCGGCGTCACCGCGACCTCGCAACAGGCGCAGGACGCCCACGCCTTTGTGCGCTCGCTGGTCTCCGAACTCTACGGTGCCGACACCGCGGCGAGGATCCGCATTCAGTACGGTGGCAGCGTCAAGCCCGGCAACGCGGCTGAGCTGATGGCGTGCCCGGACATCGATGGCGCGCTCATTGGTGGCGCCGCCCTCGAGCCCCAGAGCTTCATGGAGATCATCCGTAACGGTTTGGGAAACTGAGCGGGTGATCCGATCGGTGTTTTCCCGCTTTCCAGAGCGGCCTGCGGCGGCTAGTTTTGCATCCATGTTTCGGGCCTCGCTGAAGGTGATTTTGATTCTGCTGTTGGCGCATACCGCGCTGCACGCCGATCACGTCATCGTGGCGGGAGGTCCCGCCCTTCGAAAGTGGGAGGACCTGCGTACCAAGGAAGATCAGCACGACCGCTGGTGGGCGAATTTCATCAGGGCTTCGACCTTGCGCATGGCGGAGATCCGCAAAGCCTACGGACCCAACGCGCCCTTGGTCTGGATCGTTTATCAGCCCTCCTATCAGGCCCGCGCGAGGGAGGACGGCAAGCCCTACACGACATGGATCAGCGAAGTGGCTGCCGAGCGAAGGGCCTCGCTCATTTGGTTCAACGACTCGGCATCGTTCATCCGCGCCATGAACTCGCGTCCGAAGGGCTCAATTCAAACCTTCGATTTCTTCGGTCATTCCAACCGTCACGCGTTCATGTTCGATTATGGTGCGGACATCATGGCGGCATCGACCGCATGGCTTCACGAACGCGACCTTTCAAAACTCAAGTCATCGGTATTCGCGCCCAACGCCTACTGCAAAAGCTGGGGTTGCCACACGGGCGAAAGCATGAGCGCCGTCTGGAAAAGCAAGCTCGGCATTCCGCTCGAAGGAGCCACCGGTGCGACCACCTACACGGTACTCAGCCAAGGCCTGCTTCCGGTCTCGCGCGGCAGCTGGCGCCGATAAGACATTTTTCCCTCAACACCAGGAACCCAATCACCCAAGCCATCCCATGAAACTTGCCGAACTCCAGGAACTCCACTCGCTGCCGTTTTTCGACCTCCTCAAGCGCGCCCGCGAGGTCCACGAGCAATCATGGCCCGATGGAAAAATCCAGCTCTGCACGCTGCTGTCGATCAAGACCGGCGGATGCTCCGAAGACTGCGCGTATTGCTCGCAATCGGCACGATACGAGACGGACATCGAGCGTCAGGCATTGCTCGAGCGCGACGAAGTGATGCAACACGCCCTCGCGGCCAAGCGCAACGGCTCGACGCGTTTCTGCATGGGAGCCGCATGGAAGGGCGTGCGTGGCGGCACCGAAAAGTTTAATAAGGTACTCGATATCGTCCGCGATGTGGCGTCGCTCAACATGGAGGTCTGCGTGACTCTTGGCGAACTCGGCCCCGAAGAAGCCAAACAACTGCGCGAGGCCGGGGTGACCGCCTACAACCACAACCTCGACACCTCGCCCGAGCACTACCCGAACATCGTCACCAGCCACACCTACGAGGATCGCCTGCGCACGATCCGCAATGTGCAGGACGCGGGCATTTCCGTGTGCTGCGGCGGCATCCTTGGCTTGAGCGAAACCATCACCGACCGCCTGCGCATGCTGGAGGTCATTTCCAACTTCAACCCGCAGCCCGAAAGCGTGCCGATCAACTCGCTCATGCCGATGCCCGGTACGCCGCTTGCCAACAGCCCGCAGGTGGATCCCTTCGATCTGGTGCGCATGATCGCTTGCACGCGCATTGCCGTGCCCAAGGCCAAGGTGCGCCTCTCGGCCGGACGCACGAGGCTTTCGGATGAAGTTCAAGCCCTCTGCTTTTTTGCCGGAGCCAATTCAATTTTCTATGGGGAAAAACTTCTCACCGCCGACAATCCGGAGGCGGAAAAGGACCGTGCCTTGCTGGCCAAGCTCGGCCTCGCAACCCTTGAACCCGACATGTCGCTGGCTGCACCCGACATCGATCCGAGCCTGCCCGCCAGTCCGTCGATCGGCTGCTGTGGTGCACCCGCCAAGTGCGAGGACGCGGCACCGGTGAAGGCCGGCTGCTGTTAGAACGATGGGGTTCTTTACCCCGTCAATTGCCAAAACCCGTTCTCGACACGGTCAGGGCCTGACCCTAGCTTGGTCGTTCACCCAAATACCGCATGAAACACACCATCACATCCGGCGTCCTGATTCTCGGACTTGCCGTCACCGCCGTCGCCGCTGAGAAAAAGCCCGCTGCCAAAGCGGAGAAAGCCACCACCGCAGCTGCTGAGGCTCCAGCCAAAGTCAACGACACCGATGCCTCCTACGCGCTCGGTTTCAGAACCGGCGGCACTTTCGGTCAGCAATTCGGCCGTTTCGGCATCACTGCCGAGGACCTCAAGCAGGACGCATTCATCAAGGGCTTCATGGATGCCCTTAAGAGTGGCAAGTCATCGATCGACGAAGCCCGTTTGCAATCGGCCATGGAAGCGCTTGGCACGATGCTCCAAGACCGTGAGAAAAAACTCGCCGATGAAAACCTCGCGGCGGGCAACAAGTTTCTCGAAACCAATGGCAAGCGCGAAGGCGTGATCACCACCAAGAGCGGACTTCAATACGAAGTCATCAACAAGGGCGGCGACAAAAAGTACGAAGCACCCAAGGACGGCAAGGAAGACAACAAGCAGTTCATGGTGAATTACAAAGGCTCGCTCATCACCGGTAAGGAGTTCGATGCCTCGCCCGAAGGTCAGCCTGTGCCGATGACGCTCGAAGTCGTCGAGGGCTTCAAAGAAGCACTCACCACCATGCCGATCGGCGCCAAGTGGAAGTTGTTCCTGCCTGCCAAGCTGGCCTACGGCGAGCAACGCCGCAGTGCTGACATCGGACCGAACAGCACGCTCATTTTCGAACTCGAGCTCGTCTCGATCGAAGATGCACCCCCTGAACAAGGCATGCCCTTCCAGTTGCCCCAAGGTGCTGAAGGTGGAGAGTGATCACTGCCTGAGCGAATTTTTCATGGCCGCTTGCGCGTTTGCGTGAGCGGCTATTTTTTTGGTGAAGATGATTGAACCGCCAAGGCGCCAAGGTCGCAAAGGAACGCGGAGGGAATAGAGATTGGTTATTTG
>CAYQRP010000044.1:0-8464 GCA_964419815.1 uncultured Luteolibacter sp.
GCCACGCACACCACGCCCGATCCGGTGGCGCTCTCGCAACTGATTGCCCGCATGCGCGATCACGGCTGCCGCGGGGTGGCCATGGAGGTTTCCTCGCACGGCATTCATCAAAAACGCGTGTCGGCCATCGGGTTCGATGCCTGCGTTTTCACCAACCTGAGTCAGGATCATCTTGATTACCACGGCACGATGGACGCGTACTTCCGCGCCAAGGCCGATTGGTTTCATGCGCTTGCGAATGACCCGCATGGCAAGAAGCCGGTAGCGGTGATCAACACCGATGACGCGTTCGGCGCCGAGCTTGCCCAAGAGCTTGATGGCAAAATGCCGGTCATTCGATTTGGCTTCGGCGTGCATTGCGATTTTCGCGCCAACAACTTCATGCAATCGGCGCGCGGCATGGAATTTGAACTTTCCGCCAAGGGAAAATCCTACCTCGTGCGAGCGCCGTTGATTGGCCGCTTCAATGCTTACAACCTTCTTGCCGCCTTGGCGGCAACTTACGCATGTGGGATTCGCCCGCGCGAGGCAGTGGCCGCATTGGCACAAGCACCGCAAGTTCCAGGTCGCATGGAAAATGTGGGCAATGCCGGTGGCGCGACGGTGTTTGTCGATTATGCCCACACGCCCGACGCTTTGGAAAACGCTTGTCGCACGCTCAAGGAACTCAATCCGCGGCGTTTGATCACTGTTTTCGGATGCGGTGGCGATCGCGATCGCGGCAAACGTCCACTCATGGCCGCCGCAGCCGCGCGCCACAGCGATGCCTGTGTGCTGACCTCCGACAATCCGCGCTCGGAAGATCCGCTTGCGATTCTGCGCGAGATGGAAGCCGGCATCGGCGGCAAAAATCATCGCAGCATCGCCGACCGTGCCGAAGCGATTTCCTTCGCCGTACAAAATTCGCTCTCCGGCGACATCATCCTGATCGCTGGCAAAGGACACGAAAGCAGTCAGCAGTTTTCCGATCACGCGATTGAATTCGACGATCGCAAGCACGCCGCCAAGGCCTTGCGCGACAGGGCCCAAGCGATTGCCGCCAACCGATGAAGCCACTCAGCGCCCAACAGATTGCAGATGTCCTCGGCGCGAAGATCGCCGCAGGCGACGCGGCGGCGGTCGTTTGCTCGGGCGTCTCGACCGACACGCGCAAGCTGGCAGCAGGCTGCGCATTTTTCGCGCTGCGCGGTGAGAACTTTGATGGCGATGCCTTTGCGGCGAATGCACTGAGCGCCGGGGCCGCCGTGGTGGTGGTGAGCCGCTGGAGCGGCGATTGTCCCGCAGGCGCGGCAGTGATCGTGGTGCCCGACACGCTGGCTGCTTTGCAGCGGCTTGCCTACTGGTGGCGCAGGCAGCTCGACATTCCCGTGGTTTGCATCACCGGCTCGAACGGCAAGACCAGCACCAAGGATTTCACCACCGCAGTGCTCTCACGACGTTTTCGCGTCTCATCCACCAAGGGCAATCTCAACAACCACATCGGCGTGCCGCTCACGGTGCTCGCGACGACATTGGAAGATGAAGCCGCAGTTTGGGAAATGGGCATGAACCATGCAGGCGAGCTCGCTCCCCTCTGCGCAATCGCCCAGCCGAAATACGGCATCATCACCAACATCGGCACCGCACACATCGAGCATCTCGGATCGCGCGATGCGATTGCCGAGGAAAAAGGAACGCTGGCACGCGCCTTGCCCGAGGACGGTATTCTTTTCATTTCCGCCAGCTGCGACTACCACGATTTTCTGCGTGAAAGAACCAAAGCCGCGCTGGTTCCGGTCGGCGAAGGTCGCGGCATCGTGCGGGCGGAAAATCTTCGCATCGAGCCGGACCGCAGTCACTTCACTCTCGTGATTGAGGGCCATGGCCATGCCGATGTTTGCCTGCCGGTGCCCGGTCGCCACATGGTCATCAACGCTTTGCTCGCGGCAGCCGTTGGATGGAAGCTCGGCATGGAAATGTGTGAAATCGCTTGCGGCTTGAGCGAAGTGAAAATTTCCGGCGGTCGTCTCGCGCGGCGGATCGTCAACGGCGTGACCGTCATCGACGACACCTACAACGCAAATCCCGAATCGATGGCCGCCGCGATTGAAACACTGGCCGATGCGCCGATGCCCGAGGGCGCGCGCCGCTTTGTGGTGCTTGGTCGCATGGGCGAGCTCGGCATTCACGGCCCGGCCGCACACCTTCAAATCGGCAAACTCGCCGCAAGCCGCAAGCTCGTGGTGATTGCCGCCGGCGAGGGTGCCGAAGGCATCGCCGAAGGCGCGGGCGGCGCGAAACATTTCCCCGTACTTGCCGATGCCGCGAAATGGATCGCGGCGGAGGTCAAGCCCGGCGATGCGGTGCTCTTCAAAGGCAGCCGCTCCGCCACCATTGAACGCGTGATGAACGCCGCATTTCCACCTCACTGATGTTACCCGCAATTTACGATTTTTGGTTTCAGGCTTTCGAGGCCGAAAAAGCAGCCGGCCAGCAGGGCTGGGCTCATGCGTTTTCATTTCTCAACCTCTTTCAATACATCACCTTCCGCGCGGCAGGTGCTGGCATTCTTGCCTTCCTGCTTTCGCTGATCTTTGGCCCGCGCGTGATCCGCCGCCTCATTTCGATGAAGTTGGGTCAGCCACTGCGCACAGCGGAGGAAGTGCACAAACTTGCCGAACTGCACGGCGGCAAGCTTGGCACGCCAACGATGGGCGGCGTGCTGATCCTCGGTTCGGTGATCATCGCGACTTTGATCTGCGCCCGCCCGCTCAATCCTTTTGTCGCGGTGTGCGCGTGCACGATGGCGGCCTGCGGCTTGCTGGGTTTTTGTGATGATTACAAAAAAGTGCGTGAGAAAAAATCCGATGGCCTGAGCAGCCGCACGAAGTTGTTCTGGCAGTTGGTGATCGCCTTGGTGGCGGCCCTGTTCATTTATTACAAACCTGAGATCTCGGGCCATGGGGTTGACGCTTCGCGACTTGTGAACAATGAGGCCGGTTTCATGCTTGGCAGCGGCAAGCCGATCGGCATCGACGCGATTTGTTTCCCGCTTTTCAAAACTCCGCTGCTGGAACTTGGCTTTTTGATCATTCCGTTCTTTGCGTGGATCATCATCGGTTGCTCGAATGCGGTGAATCTCACCGACGGGCTTGATGGTCTTGCCACCGGATGCACGATCAGCACCGCGCTGGCCTACGCGCTGCTCGCCTACCTCGCAGGGCATTACTTCATGGCGGTCGAATACCTTGTGATTCCGCACAACCTGTACATCGGCGAGCTTTCAGTGTTCCTCATGGCGCTCGCAGGTGCGGGTTTCGGTTTCCTCTGGTTCAACTGCCACCCGGCAAAAGTTTTCATGGGCGACACCGGGTCGCTTGCGATCGGCGGCGCACTTGGCACTGCCGCCATCTGCACCAAGCAGGAGCTTTTGCTCGTCATCATCGGCGGCGTCTTCGTGATGGAGGCGATGTCAGTGATCCTGCAGGTCGGCAGTTTCAAACTTCGCAAAAAGCGCATCTTCAAGATGTCGCCGATCCACCACCATTTCGAACTGCTCGGCTGGCATGAGAGCCAAGTCATCATCCGCTTCTGGATCCTGTCGATCATGCTCGCACTCTTCGGTCTCGCCATATTGAAAATCGTCTGACCTCCATGACGCTTGTCGGAAAACATGTTGCCATTTTGGGTGCCGGCCGTAGCGGCCGAGCGGCAGCCATGCTCGCGTTGCGCGAGGGCGCGCAAGTTTCGATTTGGGATGAGGCGGGTGAAGAGGCTTTTGCGGGCATGGCCGAAGGCATCGCCGTTCATCCGCATGCCAAAGCCGAAACCGGACGCGAGGTGCATTGCGATCTGCTGGTTGTAAGTCCCGGCATCGACACCTACGGACCCTATGTCGCCGCGTTTGCAACGCATGCAGGCGAGGTCATTGGTGAGGTGGAGCTCGCATCGCGCTATTACAAAGGAAAAATCGTCGGCATCACCGGCACCAACGGCAAGACCACAACCACCGGCGTTGTCGGACACATCCTCGAACACGCAGGACTCGGCGGTACGCCATGCGGAAATTTCGGAACGCCTTTTGCCGAAGTCGTCATGCAGGCGCAACCTCCCGCGAGCGTCGCCCTGGAACTGAGTTCGTTTCAGCTCGAAACCATCCGCACGCTGCGACCGGATGTAGCCGTGTGGCTCAACTTCGCGCCGGACCACATGGACCGCTACCCGACAGTGCAAGCGTATCGCGAGGCGAAGCTGCGCATCTTTCAAAACCTCAGGCCCGACGATGTGGCGGTGATCCCCCATGGCGGAGAGCTTCCCGCACCGACTGCCAAGCTGATCACTTTTTCCACCAGCGATCCAACGGCCGATTGGTTTTCCGATGGTGTTCTGATTTTCCATCAAGGCACGGTCTGCGCCGACCTCAACCGCGACAGTTCGCTGCGCGGTCTTCACAATGCGGAAAATGCGATGGCCGCGATGGCCGCCTGTCATGCGCTGGGCGTGTCGATCGATGTGATGCGCGAAGCATTGCAGGGTTACCAGCCGCCACCGCACCGCTGCGAATTTGTCCGCACGCTCGATGGTGTCGAATACCTCAACGACTCGAAGGCCACCAACCTCCACGCGCTTGAGAGCGCGCTGCGCTCGCAAGTGCGACCGGTGGTCTTGATCGCCGGCGGCAAGGACAAGGGACTTGATTATTCTTCGGTCCTGCCACTGCTTGGAAAAAAGGCGCTGGCCTGTGTCACCTTCGGTCAGATCGCTCAACCGCTGGCCGGGCTTTTCTCGCAAGCGGTTCAAAGCGAAGCAGTTTCCACACTGGCCGATGCCGTTCACGCGGCCCGCAGCCTCGCACCCCAAGGTTCCACGATTCTGCTCTCGCCAGGCACCTCCTCTTTTGATCAATTTTCCGGCTATGAACAACGCGGCAACGCGTTCAAAAATCTCGTCCACCAACTCAACTGACACCCACATGAAATTCCAAACACTGCCCGTCAAACGCCGCCCGGTTTCCAAGGGGATTTTTCACCGCCTCAGCGCCGTCACCCGCAAACGCCAGCGGGTATCCGCCAGCGCCACGATGGCCGGCATGGAAATGGATGATGAAGGCGGATCAAAAATTTCCCGCGCGCTGACCATCATCTTTCTGATCCACATTGCCGCAATTGCGCTGATCTTCATCCACCAGCGTTTCCTCGACGGACGCCCGAAGGAAGACACGCGTAGCGCGCAACGCCAAGTTGCCGCGTCGGCCGCGACCAAGGCTGCGGACGAGCCCGCCGCCGCACCCGTCTCCGCACCCACCGCAATCAGCGACGGCAAAACCCATGTCGCCCGCGAGGGAGAAACTTTCTCATCGATCGCCGCGCTCTACGGCGTGAGCGAGTTGGATTTGCGCCAAATGAACGAGGGCAAAATCATCCGCAAAGGTCTCATCCTCAACCTTCCGGAAAAGAAAATTGCAAGCGGCGAGCAGGCAGGCGAAGTGGTTGTGGCCGCAACAGCAAACGATGCAACGGTGGCGGCTTCACCTGTCAGCGACGACGGCATGGTCGAAGCCGTGCCGGTGGATGTGAGTGCCGCGCCCAAAGCGACGGCCATTGCCGAAGAGGACGCTGTCGCCGAACCCGTGAAAGCATCCGGCAAAACGCATTTGGTCAAAAGAGGCGACACGATCACGAAGATCGCGAAGCAATACAAGGTCACACAAGACGAGTTGATGCGCGCCAATTCGATCACCGATCCCACCAAACTCCAAGCGGGCGCGAATCTGATTATCCCCTGACCACCCAGCCACTCACTTGCCATGGTTCGCCATAGCTCCACCATTCTCTGCGCCGCAGTTGCCTTTCTGGTCGCCCTTGGGCTGATCATGATGGCGAGCACGAGCGCGTGGGTGAAGGGCGTGGAAGAGCCTTATTATTTCCTGACGCGCCAGGCGATCATGATGGGCGTCGGGCTGATCGCCGCATTTGTGGCATCGAAATTTCCGCTCGAGTTCTACCGCAAGCTGACGCCAGTGATGTTCATTGCCATTTGCATCCTGCTGGCCCTGTGTTTTGTGCCCGGCATCGGGATTTCGATCTACGGTTCCAAGCGCTGGGTTGGCATCGGCGGATTTTCATTTCAACCCTCCGAGCTGGCGCGGATCGTCGTAGTCATTTGCCTTGCCGCATGGTTTGCACGCTGGCAGTCGGAGGTGAAAACCTTTTGGCGCGGCTTTGTCATGCCGGGCGTGATTGCGGGCATTCCGATTTTGCTCATCGCCGGAGAAACCGATGTCGGCACTGCGCTGTCACTCTCGGTATCGGTAGCTGCAATCATGTTTTGTGTGGGCACGAGACTGAGGTACCTGGTGCCAACCGCATTGATCGCCATGAGTGCCGCCTACCTTTATGTGCGCCACAATGAGAACCGCTGGGGCCGTATCGAGGCATGGCTGAATTTGGAAGATCCCATCCATCAGCTCGATCGCGGCATGCAGCAGTGGCGGGCTTTGCTGGCCTTGGGCAACGGCGGGCCAAGCGGTGTGGGGCTCGGCAACGGAGTGGAAAAATTCGGCACGCTCACTTTTGCCCACATCGATTTCATTTTCCCTGTGATCGGCGAAGAACTCGGTCTTGGTGCCACGCTGTTTGTGGTGCTTTGTTACGTACTGATCGCGGTTTCCGGATGCGGCATCGCCTTGCAGGCAACCAGCTTGTTCAGCCGCTGCATCGCGCTCGGCCTCACCTGCGTGATCGTGGTGCCCGCGATGGTGAACATCGGAGTGACCACCGCGCTGCTGCCCAACGACGGACTTCCGCTGCCATTCGTCAGCTACGGTGGCACCAGCCTCATTTTCAGCCTCGCCGCGGTCGGCATGCTCGTCGGCATTCACCGCCGCTCACAAGTCGGCGTGACCAAGGAGTTCCCACTCAGCCGTCAAACCCGCCTCGCGGTGAGGTTGTGATCTGGAGGGCTTTGCGAAAACACGCAAAACCCTCGATCAAATCCATGTCCGAAGACTTTTCTACTGGCACGCTTCGCAAGTGCCGCCATTGAGCATGGCTTCCAGCGAGCAGGCATTTTTTTCCTCGGCAGTGTACTCGCGCTTGGCGCCAGCGGCGATACCGCGGACCTCCTTTTTGACGTCGATGGTTGCCTTCTCGATGTTTGATGCCTGCAGCGTGCGCAGGTAGTAGGTGGTCTTGAGTCCTTTGTCCCATGCACGGCGGTACATGTGCGAAAGGGTCTTGAGATCCGGCGTGGCGAGGAAGAGGTTCACCGACTGCGCTTGGTCGATCCACTTCTGACGGCGCGAAGCAGCGTCGACGATGAATTCATGGCCGATGCCGAAGACCGTCTTGTGCTTGTGCTTGAGGGCCTCGGGGATGTCGTCGATGGAATCGAGTTCGCCGTCGAAGTATTTGAGTTGGTCGAGCATTTCCTGGTTCCACAAACCGGCCTTCTTGAGGTCCTTGACGAGCTCCGAGTTGAGTACGATGAAATCGCCCGAGAGGTTCGATTTCACATAAAGGTTTTTGTAGTTCGGCTCGATGCAGGGCGTGGTGCCCATGATGTTGGAAATCGTGGCAGTCGGCGCGATGGCAAGCACGTTCGAGTTGCGCATGCCTTGAGAGGCGATTTTTGAACGCACGACCGACCAGTCCATCTTGCCGCCGCGCGGCACATCAATGTTGCGGCCGCGCTCGTCCTCGAGGAGGTCGAGCGTGTCCTGCGGCAGGAGACCGCGATCCCACTTCGATCCCTTGTACGACGAGTAGGTGCCAAGCTCCTTGGCGAGATCGGATGAGGCGCCGTAAGCATAGTAGGCGATCGCCTCCATCATTTCATCGTTGAACTCGACCGCTGCCTCCGAGGCGAAGGCGAGCCCGCGCTTGTAGAGGGCGTTCTGCAGGCCCATCACGCCGAGACCGATCGGACGGTGGCGGGAGTTAGCCGTCTTGGCCGCTTCGGTTGGGTAGAAATTGATGTCGATGACGTTGTCCAACGCGCGGATCGCGACGGTGATCGTTTCCTTGAGCATCTCGTGATCGAGCGCGCCATCGCGGGTGATGTGCGTGTCGAGCACCACCGAGCCGAGGTTGCAAACAGCGGTTTCGTCGGCGGAGGTGTTGAGCGTGATCTCGGTGCAAAGGTTCGACGAGTGGATGACTCCGCAGTGGTCCTGCGGCGAGCGGACATTGCAGGGGTCCTTGAAAGTGATCCACGGATGGCCGGTTTCGAAAACCATCTTGAGCATGGCTTTCCAAAGTTCGAGGGCGGGCATTTGGCGTGACCAGATTTTCCCTTCGGCGGCGAGTGCCTCGTACTCGCAGTAGCGTTGTTCGAACGCTTTGCCGTAGAGATCGTGGAGGTCGGACACCTCATTCGAGCGGAACAGCGTCCATGTGCCACGATCGGCCATGCGCTTCATGAACAGGTCGGGAATCCAGTTGGCCGTATTCATGTCGTGGCAGCGGCGGCGTTCGTCGCCGGTGTT
>CAYQRP010000045.1:0-8355 GCA_964419815.1 uncultured Luteolibacter sp.
GGGCAAGCGGTGCTTTGACCGCGACCCTCTTGGGCACGCAACCGGCCTTGGCGAAAGGAACTATCGTCGCAGGACCGATCGGCAAGGACGCGGACAACATCACGTGGTGGCAGATCAATTACGACACAGGCGTCGACGGATGGAGCGGTCAGGATAATTTTGTGAAAACCACTCAGCCGCCACCGGCTGTGACCTTTGCGATCGGCGACCGCATCGAGCTTTCTGCCAACACCAATGTGCGGGCAAGTGGCGCTTTGACGGCAACCCTCTTGGGCACGCAGCCGGCCTTGGCGTTAGGGACCATCGTCGGAGGACCGATCGGCAAGGACGCGGACAACATCACGTGGTGGCAGATCAATTACGACACAGGCGTCGACGGATGGAGCGGTCAGGATAATTTTGTGAAAACCACTCAGCCGCCACCGGCTGTGACCTTTGCGATCGGCGACCGCATCGAGCTTTCTGCCAACACCAATGTGCGGGCAAGTGGCGCTTTGACGGCAACCCTCTTGGGCACGCAGCCGGCCTTGGCGTTAGGGACCATCGTCGGAGGACCGATCGGCAAGGACGCGGACAACATCACGTGGTGGCAGATCAATTACGACACGGGCGTCGACGGATGGAGCGGTCAGGACAATTTTGGAAAAATTCCTGCGGTCAAACCGAGCAGGCCGACGGGGCTGAAAACCGAGTGATTTTTACAGCGGTCGAAACGCTGGGGGAAAGGAATCCGATTGAACGCAACGATGCTCATCATGAGCCTGCTTTTAGCGGGCTTGCAGTTTTGTTTGCCTTACCGTTGGGCATTTCTGCCACTGCTCATCGCGGCTTGTCACACGCCCTATGTGCCTTTTGTGGGATCCTTTACGGTCGTGCGCATTGTGATCATGGTCGGAATTTTGCGGGCCTGGTCGGGTGGTTTTTTGAAGTTTGATGTGACGCACCCGATGGACCGCCTGCTCGGACTGTTCGTCGTGATCGTCATGCTGAGCGGCTTTGCCTATCCATGGAATGGCGGCGATGCCTTTGTCACGCGTTTGAGAATTTCCATGGATGTGGCAGGAACCTACCTGTTTGCACGCGCTTATCTGGCTGAAAGAGAATCGCTCGAACGGTTTGCGATCGGTCTTGCCGCAGTACTGATTCCTTTCGGCTTGATGATGTTTTACGAGCGGATTTCTGGAAATAATCCTTATCGGATACTGGGTGGGCAGTCCCTGATGGCCATCGTGCGTGACGGGCGCATTCGCGCGCAAGGTTCATTCGGAACTCCAATCCTTGCCGGAACTGTCGCTGCAACTGCTTTGCCATTTCTTGCGTCGATCTGGCACCAGCATAAGACACTCGCCTTAGCGGGGCTGCTTGCGGCGCTTGTGACGATTTTTTCAACCTCATCGAGTGGACCGATCGGCACGGCGATGGTGGCGATGGCGGTGATGTGTGGATGGAAATGGAGATCGCACGTGGGGACGATTCTCGTATGGTTGGTGGTCGCGCTGCTGGTGTTGCATTTCATCAAGAGTCGTCCCGTGTGGTATCTGATGGCATTGATGGACTTCGTTGGCGGCAGTACTGGATGGCATCGAGCGTATCTGATCGATATGGCGATCAAGCATCTCGACGAATGGTGGGCGTTTGGCACGGATTTTACGCGACACTGGATGCCCTATGGATTGGCGAGCGATCCGAATCACTGCGACATCACCAACTATTACATTCAGCTGGGCGTCACGGGTGGGCTTGCATTGACAGGTGCGTTGATTGCGATCCAGTGGCGATCCTTTCGTCTGCTGGGACAAGAAATCACGAATCGTTTTGCGAATGATGGCCTCGAAAAATTTCGTCTCTGGTGTCTTGGATCTGCCCTAGCCGCGCATGCCGTCACATTTCTTTCCATTTCGTACTTTGATCAAATGCATGTGTTTTATTGGGCTTTGATCGGCGGATTGAGCGGTTTTGTTGGGTTGGAGGAAAATGAATACGAGCGCAGCACGGTGGCCATGCCAGTCATGACATGAGCAATTTGCTGAAAATTGCGTGGCGGGCAATGGGTGCGGTGATGCATCAGGCGAGGTGGTCGTGGAGGTTCGGCCGCTTCGGATTTCGTTCGAGATTGGCCACGCCGGCCTTGCTCACCAACAGCGGTAAAGTGCGGATCGGCAAACGCGTGAGCATACGAAAAGGTGCGAGGATCGAAGTAGTGCGTGAAGCTGGCCTAATCGAGATTGGGGACGGCACGAGTGTTCAGTTTGATTTCCACTGCGGCGCCGCAGAGAGTGTGATCATTGGCAGGGATGTGTTGATCGCTGGGAGAGTTTACATTTCCGATCACGATCATGTGTTTGACCGTCAGGATTGCCCGCCGCGTTGCTGTCGGGATTTGGTTGCTTCGCCAGTCGTCATAGAAGACGGCGCATGGCTGGGTGAGGGATGTGTCGTGCTGAAAGGAGTAAAAGTCGGCCGGCGTTCGGTGGTGGGAGCCAATGCGGTGGTGACCCGCAATGTGCCTGCGGGATGCGTGGTCTGTGGCGCACCAGCAAGAGTGGTCAGGCAAATCGAATTCAAAGATTTCGCTACGAGCTAACGGAAATTTTATATCTGAAAATGTGACGAAGGTATCGGTCATCATACCCACCTACAACCGTGCTTCGACGGTGCTGGATTCGGTGAGGAGTGCCTTGGATCAGACTTACCCATGCATGGAAGTGATCGTCGTTGACGATGGCTCGAGCGATGAAACCGCAAAGCTGCTGGAAAAATATTCTGGGCGGATAACGGTCTTGCATCAATCAAACGCCGGACCTTCGGTCGCGAGGAATCATGGCGTGCGCCACGCGAGCGGGGACATTTTTGCCTTTCTTGATTCCGATGATGTGTGGATGCCGGACAAGATCGAGCGTCAGGTTTCGATGATGGATTCATGTGGCATGGATATGTCCTGCTGTATTTGCAACACTCTGATATCAAATGGATTGCAAAATAATGACCAAAATGCCTTCGGCATCGCCGCGATTCGATCCGAGCATGAGCGGGCGCTTTGGAAAAATCCTGGAGAAGTTTTGGCCAGTCGCTTTTTGTTGTTCAATCAGGCGGCGGCGATTCGTCGCGAAGCGTTCGTCAAGGTCGGTGGATACAATCCTAGACTGCGTTTGTTGGAAGATCATGAGCTGGCTTTGAGAATTGCAGCATTGGGTGGCACATGGGGGATGATTTCCACTCCGCTGGTTCGCAAGAACAACGGCACCAAGGGAATCGGCGTGGTTTGTTGCGAAGACTCACTGGCTCACGCCAAGGCACAGAGGGTTGCGTTGACGAGCGTGCTTGAGTCGGGCCTGGTTCGCGATGAGCCAATGAGGCGTCAATTGAAACGACGCATAAGCGCGAATGCTCGGGAGATCCGAAATGAAACCATGGTGGCGGCTGGCGGTTTGACCGGTCAATCGCTTGGGCGACTTGGGCGTTTATTGGTGCGAGCAGAAAGCTTCATTGCGAGGCGAAGATTTCCCAAACCCGTGACGGAGGAACTTTCAGATATGAGTCGGCAATCATCATGAGCGCGATCACGATTGAGGCGGGAAAAAGCGGAAAGCAATACTGGCGCGACCTTTGGAGATACCGCGAATTGCTGTGTTTTCTTGCGTGGCGCGACATCCTGGTTCGCTACAAGCAGACCGTCGTCGGGGTTGCATGGGCGGTCATTCGCCCCTTGCTGACGATGCTGGTGCTGACCATCGTTTTTTCGGAATTTGCGGGAATGTCCTCGGGTTCCGCGCCATACCCTCTGATGGTTTTGTGCGGCATGCTGCCCTGGCAGTTTTTTGCCAACGCCTTTGCGGAAAGTGGCAACAGCCTTGTGTCGAATCAGGGCATGATCACAAAAGTTTACTTTCCCCGATTGGTGGTTCCGATCAGCAGCGTGGTGACCAGCTTTGTTGATTTTTTGATCAGTGCGGCGTTGTTGGGAATTTTACTCGTCTACTACCGTCACCTGCCGGATGCAAAAATTCTGACCCTGCCATTTTTTGTCATTCTGGCCTTTGGCATGGCTTTTGGTGCGGGTGTTTGGGTTTCGGCATTGATGGTGAGATACCGCGATTTTCGCTACATCGTTCCCTTTGTCGTGCAGTTCGGCTTGTACATCTCGCCGGTTGGGTTCAGCGGAAACGAGGTGCCCGAGAAATGGCGATGGCTTTATACGATCAACCCGATGTCCGGTGTGATCGACGGATTCAGGTACGCGTTGCTTGGTGAAAACAGCCTGAGCGCGCTGCAACTTTTGGTTTCGGTGGTGGCGGTCACCGCGCTGATTGTCAGCGGACTTCATTACTTCCGATCTACGGAAAAAACCTTCGCCGACATCATTTGAAACGATGCGATTTTCGACAGATTTTAGAAAAATGAACAGATATCGAATGCAATCAACAATGGACATCACGGAAGCGGAAACACAGGCGAAAACAGCCCTTGAGGCGCATTCGTTTCAACATGTGGCGGTCGTCGGAATGGGATATGTCGGCTTGCCGCTTGCACTTCGCTTTGCCGAAGCGGGATTGAAGGTGACCGGCATCGATATCGATCCGCTCAAGGTCGACGGCATCAACGGAGGTCGAAGCCACATCGGTCACATCGACAGCAGTAGAATCAGCCGTTTGCTTGATGAGGATCTTTTTGTCGCTTCGTCCGATTTTTCCGCCGTTTCCGATGCGGATGCGGTGATCATGTGCGTGCCGACTCCATTGGGAAAAAACCGTGATCCAGACATTTCCTATGTGTTGGAAACGGGAAAGTCGATCGCGCCGCACTTGAATGAAGGAAGTCTGGTTGTGTTGGAGTCCACCACTTTTCCTGGCACGACGGACGAGTTGTTGAAGGAAGTGCTGGAAGACGGTTCGCAGATGAATGCGGGCAGCGGTTTTCATCTGGCATATTCTCCCGAGCGTGAGGATCCGGGAAATCCGGATAGTTGCGTGGGAAGTGTTCCAAAGTTGGTGGGTGGATTCAGCGATGAGTGTCTCGGCAGGGCGGCGGCCTTGTACCGCATGGCCGTTTCGGATGTGGTTCCCGTTTCTTCGTGTCGGGTCGCGGAAGCGGCCAAGCTTTTGGAAAACATTTTTCGCAGCGTGAACATCGCGCTCGTGAACGAGCTGAAGATGGTTTACGGGGCGATGGGAATCGACATATGGGAAGTGATAGACGCAGCAGGCACCAAGCCATTCGGATTCATGCCCTTTTACCCGGGGCCAGGATTGGGCGGGCATTGCATTCCGATCGATCCGTTTTACCTCACATGGAAGGCGCACGAATTCGGTAGTTCCACGCGTTTCATCGAACTTGCGGGAGAGATCAACACAGCGATGCCCTCGCATGTCGTGAAAAAAGTCGCCGAGGCACTCAACGAGATTCATCGGCCCATGAGGGACTCGAGCGTGCTCGTCATCGGCCTCGCTTACAAACCGAATGTCGATGACGAAAGGGAGTCACCGAGCTACCGCATCATGGATCTGCTCAAAGCCAGCGGCGCGAGAGTCTCCTATTACGATCCGTACATTCCGGTCATTCGCATGACGCGTGAGCACGCGCAGTGGGCAGGGACAAAGTCCGTGCAATGGAAAGAAGTGGTGGTAAGTGCGTTCGATGTGGTGGTGATCGCGACCGCGCACGAATGCATTGATTTTCAGGAGCTCGCCGATTGGGCGCAGTGTGTCGTGGATACCCGCAATGCGATGGCGGGTGTTGAGCTGCACGGTTGCCGCGTGATCAAAGCCTGATCGGTCATCGCGTCTGTTAGAAAAAACGCTGAGGTTCTTGGCATGAAGGATAGCATCATATCGGTCAGCAAGCTTTCCAAAGCGTATCATCTTGGTCGTCGTTCGGCGCGGGCGGACGGCTTGAGACATGTGCTCGAAAATGTCGCGCGCAGGCCGATCGAGATGCTGCGTGGGGTGTGGGGCAATGGTGAAACCGCGAAGGAACCATTTTGGGCCTTGAGGGACTTGGATCTCGAGGTAGGACGCGGTGAAATGGTGGGCATTATCGGACGCAACGGCGCGGGAAAATCGACTTTGTTGAAGTTGTTGAGCAGGATCACCGAGCCTAGCGGCGGCAGCATTCGCTTGCGTGGCAGGGTTGCAAGTCTGCTGGAGGTGGGCACCGGTTTTCATCCCGAGCTGACGGGCAGGGAGAACATTTTTCTCAATGGGGCGATTCTTGGAATGAGTCGGCGAGAAATCAAAAGCCGCTTCGATGAGATTGTGGATTTTTCCGAGGTGGAAAAATTTCTTGATACACCGGTCAAGCGATACAGCAGTGGGATGTATGTGAGATTGGCGTTTGCGGTTGCCGCGCACCTTGAGCCGGAAATCCTGATCGTTGATGAGGTTTTGGCGGTCGGTGATGCGGAGTTTCAGAAAAAATGCATCGGCAAAATGGAGGATGCATCAGCGCGTCAAGGCAGGACCGTGCTGCTGGTGAGTCATCAGATGCCGACGATTCAAAACCTTTGCAGTCGCTGCGTTTTGATGGATCGGGGAAGGATCGTCGCTGACGGTGCGACTTCGGAAGTGGTCAACGCCTACATGACGCATGGAGCCTCATTGGCGAAGTTGCCATTGCACAAACGCAAGGATCGTTCGGGCTCGGGCAGGATCAAGGTGGTCTCGATTGTGATGAGGGACGCTGACGGCAACATCATGCGTGAGGCGATCGCAGGATCCGAGGTTTGGCTGTGTGTGGAATATCAGACCGCAGAGAAAACTTGCGTTGAAAACTGTGTGTTTTGTCTTGAGGTTCAAAGGGAAACGAGGGTGTTCATTGCGCTTTCGACCGCCTTGGTCGATAGGAGAAAACTGGCGGTGAAGGGTCGCGGGAGAATCGACTTTCACATTCCCAAGTGGCCGCTGATGGAGGGGACCTACCACATCAATACCTATGTCGGAAGCGACGGGGCGATGGAGGATTACATCGAGGACGCCGTTTCGATTGATGTGATCGACGGCGATTTTCATGGATCAGGAAAGTTGCGCCATGAAGGGTGGAGCGACCTCGTACTGGTCGATCATTCCTGGCGTCAGGTAGCAGCTGCTGGTGTGTGATGAGTTCAAATTTGGTGGTTATGCATGTGAAGATTGGCAGGCTTCCTGATGTGGCGGAATTGGAGCGCGAATGGCGTGACCTCGAAGATCGTTCTCGCGGGGTTTTTTTTGTTTCTTGGGCGTGGATCGGCGTCTGGTTGGCAAATTTGCCTCATGGGTGGGCACTTCGATTGATTCGTGCCGAAAAGGAAGGGAAAACCGTTGGACTTGGAATTTTGGCACGAGGACTCCCGAAAAAAATCTTCAATTTCACCTATTGCGTCACGGAACATTTGCATGAAACCGGCATCAGGGAGATCGACATGGTGATTGAACACAATGATTTCCTTCTCGATCAATCGTGTGAGAACGAAGTGAGGTCGGCGATGATCGATTGCTGGCTTGGCAGTGTGAATCAGGTGTGCGAATTGAGCGTACCAGGATGCAGCAATGGAGCATGGTTATCCGACGATCTCGATCCAGCGCGTCACGGAATGATGCGATACGACATGACGATGAAATCGCATGCCATGGATCTGGAGCAGGTGCGCCGTGCGGGTGGCGAGCCCGTGGCATTGCTCGCTGGCCGTACGCGCGCGAAGATTCGTCGGGCGATGCGAGAATATTCTCAGTATGGCGAGCTGCGGGTTGAAGAGTCAACGACCTTGCTTGAAAGTCTCGAGTGGTTGGATTCGCTTGAGATGCTGCATCAAAGAAGATGGACGTCGAAAGGTGAGCCTGGATGTTTCAGCAATCCGCGATTTGCGCGTTTTCATCGCATGATGATCGCTCGAAACCACGCTTCGGGCGCAGTGATTGTTTTGCGCGTGAATGTCGGAAATTCCGCGTTGGGGTACCTTTATGGATTTTCCGACGGACAAAGGTTTTGTCTATATCAATGCGGATTTGATTACGATCTGGTCGATCGAAACTCCATGCCGGGCTTGGTTTGCCATGTGATGTGCATGCGATATCTGGCGGAAAAAGGTCTGAAACTTTATGATTTCATGGCCGGTTGTTCCAGGTACAAGTCGGAGCTTTCGAATGTGGAAGAGAGCATGACATGGACGATTTTTCGCAGCGATGCTGTGAGATTCCGCCTGATTGAGTGGCTTGGTCCGATACGTTCGAAAATGAATCATCACAAAGAAAGGGTGATTTCCGCATGGCGGTTATTGGCGGCGCGATGCGAATCCCCAAAGCCTGCGGGAATACCGGTTAATCAGGGAGTCTAAGCTTCAATTTTTTCCCGTCATGCATTTCACCTCATGGGAATTTCTGTTGT
>CAYQRP010000046.1:0-8193 GCA_964419815.1 uncultured Luteolibacter sp.
TGGAACACGGTCGATGCCAACGGCCAGCATGGCTTCACCCCCTTCATGCGTGGCGGCAATGCCGACATCAACATGACCGCCGCGATGGCCTTCACCTTCGCCACCCTTTGGTTCTATTGGGCGATCACCGAAAATGGCCTGAAAGGCTTCCTCGCCCACATCTTTGCACCCAAGGGCAACTTCGGTGCGCTGATGCTGGTCATGATGGTGCCGATCTTCCTCTTTGTCGGCGTTTTGGAAATCATCTCGATCGCCATTCGCCCGGTCGCGCTTTCCTTCCGTCTCTTCGGCAACATCTACGGCGGCGAGCAAACGCTCGAGTCGCTGATGGCCTTGATCCCCAAAGCCTTGCAACCTTTCCTCTCGTGGCTGCCGGCCTTCCCGTTTTACTTCATGGAGCTGCTGGTCGGCTTCGTCCAAGCCCTCGTTTTCACCCTTCTCTGCGCCATCTTCCTCAAACTCATCTGCGACCACGGAGACGAGGCGCATCACTGACCCCTTTCCCCGACCTGACCATGGCAAAGACCGTGGGGGCCGGAGAAACCATAAACCAACCAACCAACTAACACACATGTTCACTAAAGCATTTGCCGTGTCACTCGCCGCGCTCGCTGGCGGAATCGGAATCGGTCTCCTCGGCGCCAAAGCCGCAGAAGCCACTGGCCGCAACCCAGGTGCCGCCACTCCGGTCCTCGTCATCTCGATCATTCTGGCGGCTCTGATTGAAGGTATCTTCATTCTCACCGCCTTCGCAGTGCCGTTCTAAGCATTCCAAGCCGCACGCGTCACAAGGCGCGTGCGGCAACGCTTTCTTCCCAGCCCGACAACCCTTTCCCATGATCACCTTACTCGCAGCTCAAGCCGCCGGAGACGCCGGCATTGTCGAAACCATTCAGAAGACCTTCGGCCTCAACGCGCCGTTCTTCATCGCACAGGTGATCAATTTCTTTCTCGTCATCTTCGTGCTGAAGAAATTCGCCTTCGGCCCGATCCAGACGATCCTCGAGCAACGCCGCGCCCGCATTGCCGAAGGCGAGGAAAAGCTCAAGCGCATCGAGAAACAACTCGCCGAGTCCGAGCAAACCACCGCAGCCGCCATTGCCAAGGCCAACGAGGACGCCGTGCGCCTCATCAACGAAGCCAAGGAAGGCGCTGCCGCCTTCAGCGAACAAAAGGCGCAAGAAGCCATCGCCCAAGCCCAACAAATTCTCGCCAAGGCCGAAGCCGCCGCCAAAGCCGACCGCGACCGTCTCCACTCGGAACTCAAGCGCGAGTTCGGCCGCCTGGTCGCCACCACCACCGCGCAAGTCACCGGCAAGGTACTCAGCAACGACGACCAAAAGCGCATCAACGACGAAGCCCTCGCCAAGATCGAAGGCTGATCGCTCAAAACCTTTTCTCCCGCATCCTCATGAAAGTTTCCAAAGTCGCTGCCGCTTCCGCACGCCGCCTGTTCGGCCTTTGCCAGACCGGCGGAAGGCTCGATGAAACGAAACTTCGCACCGTGGTCGCTCGCCTCATCGAGTCGAAGCCCCGCGACTACCGCGCCGTGTTGATCGCACTGCAACGCCTTACCCGCCTTGATGCCGACCGCCGCCGCGTCACCGTCGAAAGCGCCACCGCGCTCGATGATGCCTCGCGTCAACGCGTCGTCGATGGCCTCGCCAAAGCCCACGGACCCAACCTCACCATTTCCTACACCGTCAATCCCGAGCTCATCGGTGGCCTGCGCATCCGCGTCGGCAACGATGTGCTCGACGGCTCGGTGCAAGGCCGCCTCACGCGCCTTGCCAACGCATTCTGATCCCATTCTCCGCCGAAATCCAACAACGCCAACCAGCAACCCTTCCTTATGAGCAGCATCCTTCAGGAACTCGAACAACAAATCGCCGGCATCACCTCGTCGGTCGAAAAATCCAATGTCGGCACCGTCCGCCAAGTCGGTGACGGCGTGGCCAAAGTGGAAGGACTCTCCGGCGTCCTGCTCAACGAAATGGTCGACTTCGGCGGCGGCGTGACCGGCATGGCCCTCAACCTCGAGGAAAGCGAAGTCGGCGTCGTGTTGCTCGGCGACTATTCGGCCGTCAAGGAAGGCGCCGAATGCCGCACCACCGGCAAGCTGCTCTCGGTGCCCGTCGGCGAAGCACTCCTCGGTCGCGTGGTCAACGCGCTCGGTCAACCGATCGACGGCAAAGGCGACATCGCCGCCGCTGCGCAATACCCGATGGAGAAAATCGCTCCGGGCATCATCAAGCGCAAATCCGTCACCGTCCCGGTCCAAACCGGCATCATGTCGATCGACGCGATGATTCCGATCGGACGCGGTCAACGCGAGCTGATCATCGGCGACCGCGCCACCGGCAAGACCACCATCGCCGTCGACACGATCATTTCCCAAGCGCAACAAAACAAGGCTGCCGAGCAAGGCAAGCTGCAGAACCACAAGCCGCTTTATTGCATCTACGTGGCGATCGGCCAAAAGCTCTCGAACGTCGCCCGCATCCAGAAGACGCTCGAAGATTCCGGCGCGATGGAATACACCACCATCGTTTCGGCTTCCGCTTCGGATGCCGCCGCGATGCAGTACCTCGCTCCCTACGCCGGCTGCGCCATCGCCGAGTATCTCATGGATCAGGGCAAGGACTGCCTCATCGTGTTCGATGACCTCTCGAAGCACGCCGTGGCTTACCGCCAAGTCTCGCTCATTCTCCGCCGCCCCTCCGGCCGCGAAGCTTATCCGGGCGATGTGTTCTACCTCCACTCCCGCTTGCTTGAGCGCTCGGCACGCCTCTCCGACGCCGCAGGTGGCGGCTCGCTCACCGCGCTGCCGATCATCGAAACCCAAGCCGGCGACGTTTCGGCTTACATTCCGACCAACGTGATCTCGATCACCGACGGTCAGATCTACCTCGAAACCGACCTTTTCTACCAAGGCATCCGCCCTGCGATTTCGGTTGGTCTCTCGGTGTCGCGCGTCGGTTCCGCTTGCCAAACGAAAACGATCAAGTCGGTCGCCGGCACCACCAAGCTCGACCTCGCGCAGTATCGCGAACTCCAAGCCTTCGCGCAGTTCGGCTCGGACCTCGATGCCTCGACCAAAAAGAAACTCGATCGCGGTGCCCGCATCGTCGAGCTCTTCAAGCAAAACCAATACAGCCCGCTCGGCATGGAAATGGAAGCGGTCTATCTCTTCGCGATGCAGAACGGTTACTTCGACGATGTCGCCGTCGCCGATGTCCGCCGCTTCCAAGCCGCCATGGGCGAGTTTTTCTCAACCCGCAAAAACGACCTGCTCGACAAGATCCGCAACGAAAAGCCCGACCTCAAAAAGGACGCCGCCTCGGTCGATGCGCTCAAGCAAGCCATCGAAGACTTCAAGAAGAGCTGGAAGTAAGAAAAGACATTCGTTGATTTGAAATTGAGATCATTAACCCAATTTCAAATACCTAATCCCTAATATCCCTTACCCCACATGGCCAACCTCCGCGACATCCGCCGACGCATCAAGTCGGTCAAGAACACCGCGCAAATCACCCGCGCGATGCAACTCGTCGCGGCGGCCAAAATGAAGAAGGCCCAGGATCAGGCGCTTGCCGGACGCGAGTACTCGTCGCACCTCACGCAGGTGCTGGTCGACATCCGCAAGAACTTCTCCGAAGAGTCGCACCCGCTGCTCGAAAAACGCGAAGGCAACCGCGAGCTGGTGCTGGTGATCTCCACCGACAAAGGCCTTTGCGGGCCGCTCAACACCAACCTTGCCCGCAAGCTGCGCGCCGTGGCTTCGCCCGATGCGGACTATGTCACCGTCGGTCGCAAACTTCGCGTGCTGCTCGAAAAGCTCGGCAGCAACATCATCGCCGATTTCGTGGTGAAGGATCCGGTGCCATTCGCACAGACTCGCCCGATCGCAAAGTTTCTCACCGAGCAATTCCTCTCGGGAAAATACGACAAGGTTTCGATCGCCTTCACCAACTTCGTCAACACCCTGCGCCAAGAGCCGGAAGTGGTGACACTGCTGCCGATCCGCGAACAGGCCAATGCCGAAGTTTTCGGCACTGAGGCCACCACGGCCAACAGCAGCAACGACTTCACTTTCGAGCCGAATGCCGCCGAAGTACTCGCCGCGATCCTTCCGCTCTACGTCAACTACGAGGTCTTCCAAGCGCATGTCGAATCCCGCGCCTCCGAGCACTCGGCACGCATGGTCGCGATGAAGTCCGCCACCGACAACGCCAAGAAATTCATCAAGGAACTCACCCTCGAGTACAACAAGCTCCGCCAAGGCGCGATCACCGCCGAGCTGCTTGAAATCACCACCGCGATGAAAGCGATGGAATAAAAATCCACGCCGCCAATCCACCCACCTTTTAACGAACCCCGCAAACTTCCCAACCCGCAACCTCCCATGAGCAACCAAGGTACTATCGTCCAGATCATCGGCGCCGTCATCGACGCCGATTTCTCCCAAGCCGCCAAGCTTCCCGAGATCTACAACGCGCTGGAAATCCAGTATGTTCTCAACGGAGTCGACACCAAGCTCGTGCTCGAGGTGCAACAACACCTTGGCGACGGATGGGTGCGCGCGGTTGCGATGTCCACCACCGACGGCCTCAAGCGCGGCATGACCCTCACCGACACCGGCAAGCCGATCGCCGTGCCTGTCGGCAAACAAGTTCTTGGCCGCATTTTCAATGTCACCGGCGACCTCGTCGATGAAAACGCGCCGATCGCCAACCCGAACCTCCGTTCGCCGATCCACCGCCCGGCACCGAAGCTCACCGAGCAATCGGCCAACGCGGAAATCCTCCCCACCGGCATCAAAGTCATCGACCTCATCTGCCCGCTGCTCAAGGGCGGCAAGGGCGGCATGTTCGGTGGTGCGGGCGTCGGCAAGACGGTCGTGATCATGGAGCTGATCAACAACATCGCCAAGGCACACGGCGGTTTCTCGGTGTTCGCAGGCGTCGGCGAGCGTACCCGTGAGGGCAACGACCTTTACTGGGAAATGATCGAGTCGGGCGTTATCGCCACCGAGAAAGACGAGAAAGGCCATGTGAAACTCGACGGCCAAGGCAACCCGGTCCTCACCGAAGGTTCAAAGGTCGCCCTCTGCTACGGCCAAATGAACGAGCCTCCCGGCGCGCGTCTCCGCGTCGCCCTCTCGGCACTCACCATGGCCGAGCACTTCCGCGATGAGGACAATCAGGACGTTCTTCTCTTCGTCGACAACATCTTCCGTTTCTCGCAAGCCGGATCCGAAGTCTCCGCGCTCCTTGGCCGTACCCCATCGGCCGTGGGTTACCAGCCAACCCTCTCCGAGGAAATGGCCGCCCTCCAAGAGCGGATCACCTCGACCAACAAAGGCTCGATCACCTCGATCCAAGCGGTCTATGTGCCGGCGGACGACCTCACCGACCCCGCCCCCGCCAACACCTTCGCTCACCTCGACGCCACCGTCGTGCTCGAGCGCTCGCTCGCCGAGCAAGCGCTTTTCCCAGCCGTCGATCCGCTCGCCTCGACCTCGAAGGCACTCGCTCCTGAAGTCGTCGGCGAAGAGCACTACCGCGTCGCTCGCGGCGTGCAGCAAGTGCTCCAACGCTACAAGGACCTGCAGGACATCATCGCCATTCTCGGCATGGACGAGCTTTCCGCCGAAGACAAACTCACCGTCTTCCGCGCCCGCAAAATCCAACGCTTCCTCACCCAGCCCTTCCACGTCGCGGAAGTTTTCACCAACGTCTCCGGCGTGCTCTGCTCGATCGAAGACACGGTCCGCGGCTTCGCCGAAATCCTCGACGGCAAGTGGGACGATGTGCCCGAAGGCAACTTCTACATGAAGGGCGGCATCGATTCAGTCTCGCGCGACTGATTCACGCCGACTGAACTTCAGCTTTTCAGCATTTCAGTTTTTCAGCATTTACTCCACCATGCCCCTCCAACTCGACATCGTCACTCCCGAGAAGAAAGCCTTTTCGGCGCCCGTGGATCACGTGTACCTGCCGGGTGCGGATGGTGAACTCGGCGTGCTGCCGATGCACGCAGGGCTGGTGACCGCGCTCAAGCCGGGAGAGTTGCGCTACCTTCACAATGGCCAGACGACCACGCTGGCGATCGGCTCGGGCTTTGCCGAAATCACCCAGGAGAAAGTCGTTGTCCTCACTGACATGGCGCTGGGCGAAGATGAGATCGACGAGAAAAGCACCGAAGAAGCGATCCAACGCGCTCAGGAAAAACTCAAGTCCGTCGATCACAGCATGGACGCCGAAGAGGTGGCCTACCTGCAAAGCGTCATCTCGAAATCGACCGCCGCGCTGCGCTTCAAACGCCGCGCCCATTGATCGGCCGACGCTTGGAAAGCGAGGGTTTTTCGCCCTCCCACAAGCTCCTTTGGGCTGCGCGGATCTGATGATTTTCCGCGCATTTTTTTCACGTCATTGCAAACGCTCAACAACTCGGTTCATATGGAACTGCCATGAGCCAATTGCACACCACACACGCCGCGCTCGCATCATGGGTCGCGGAAGTCGCCGCCCTTTGCACCCCCGATGCCATCGAATGGTGCGATGGATCCCAAGCGGAATGGGATCGCCTCACCACGTTGATGGTCGAGCGCGGCACCTTCACCCGCCTCAATCCCGATAAGCGCCCGAACTCGTTTCTCGCGCGCTCAACTCCGTCCGATGTCGCGCGCGTCGAGGACCGCACTTTCATTTGCTCAAAACGCCCCGATCAGGCAGGTCCCACCAACCACTGGGCCGATCCTGCCGAGATGCGCGCAACGCTGCGCGAAAAGTTCAATGGCTCGATGAAGGGCCGCACGATGTATGTGATCCCGTTCTGCATGGGCCCGCTCGACTCGCCACTGGCAAAGATCGGCGTCGAGATCAGCGACAGCCCCTATGTGGTCGTGAACATGCGCATCATGACGCACATGGGCAGCGAAGTGCTCAAGCGCCTCGAGGATGAGGATGCCGGACGCGTTGCCAAAAAACGCGACGGCCATGGCCACTTCATTCCCTGCCTGCATTCGGTTGGCGCACCGCTCGCGCCCGGTCAACAGGATGCCACATGGCCGTGCAATGAGGACAAATACATCGTCCATTTCCCCGAGACCCGCGAGATCATGTCCTACGGCTCGGGCTACGGCGGCAATGCACTGCTCGGGAAAAAATGCCTCGCGCTGCGCATCGCTTCCAACATCGCACGCGAACACAAATGGATGGCCGAGCACATGCTCATCGTCGGAGTGAAAGAACCCAGCGGCGAAAAAACTTATCTCGCCGCCGCCTTTCCCTCGGCCTGCGGCAAAACGAATCTCGCGATGCTGATCCCGCCGAAGGCGTATCAGGAACAAGGCTGGGAAACGACCATCGTCGGCGACGACATCGCATGGCTCTGGCCACACGAGGATGGCAAACTGCACGCGATCAATCCCGAAACCGGATACTTCGGCGTCGCGCCTGGCACCTCGTACGACACCAACCCGCGCGCGATGGAATCGATCAAGGCCAACTGCATCTTCACCAACGTCGCGCTCACCGACGACGGCGACGTCTGGTGGGAGGGGATGACCAACGAAGCGCCCGCGCATCTGATCGACTGGACCGGCCAGGACTGGACGCCGGACTGCGGCCGCGTCGCCGCACATGCGAACGCCCGTTTCACCGCCCCGGCAGGGCAATGCCCGTCGATCGATGCAAATTGGCAAAACCCCGATGGTGTGCCGATCGACGGCGTTGTATTTGGCGGACGCCGTGCAACTACGATGCCTCTAGTATTTCAAGCCTTCAACTGGAGCCACGGCGTGTACCTCGGCGCGACGATGGGATCGGAAATGACCGCCGCCGCCTTTGGTCAGATCGGCAAAGTCCGCCGCGACCCGATGGCGATGCTGCCGTTCTGCGGTTACAACATGGGCGCCTACTTCGGCCACTGGCTCGAGATGCGCCGCTATCTCACCCACCTGCCGCGCTTTTTCCATGTGAATTGGTTCCGCAAAGACGAGAACGGAAAATTCCTCTGGCCGGGATTCGGCGAGAACATGCGCGTCATCGACTGGATCGTGAAACGCTGCAACGGTCACGCCGCAGGCCACGAAACGCAGATCGGCTGGATTCCCTCACTTGAGGATTTCAACATCGATGGCCTCGAAGGCTTCGGCGAAGAAAATTTCCACCAAGCCATGGCCTTCAA
>CAYQRP010000047.1:0-7859 GCA_964419815.1 uncultured Luteolibacter sp.
GGCCGATGCGGCGAGTGAGCTCGGCCTCGATGTTCATGTGGATGTCTTCGAGCGAGGTCTTGAACTCGAATTTTCCCTCGAGGATTTCCTTTTCGATTGCCCTCAAGCCGCCCTCGATTTTTTGAAACTCCTCGGCCGTGAGGAGTCCGGCATTTTGCTGCGCCCGCGCGTGGGCGATCGAGCCGGCGATGTCGTGCGAAAACAACCGCCAATCGTACGAAACCGATTCACCAAATTGTTGGACGAGCGAGGAGGTGTCTTGGGTGAAGCGGCCGTGCCACATGGGAAATGGATGATTGGGTGAAAATTTGCGCCCGGCCGAAATTTTGCCGGCGCGGAGATTCAAGCGCAGAGAGACCCGAATTGAAACGAGAAAAAGCCAGCAAATCTGAGGCGGAAATCGATAAATCCGCCCGCTCAGTGCCCTTCGGTGCCGCCTGCTTGGGAGGCGGAAATGTCACTTTTTTGTTCGAGCGAACATCTTTTTTCTTGCGCGCGGTCGATCGGGGGCCTAGGTTTTGAACATCACCCAACCCCCACACATCATGGCAGCCAAACAATCCGCAGAAGAATCCGCCCAAGAAAAGCTTCAAGACGCCCGCAAGCGCAACCTCGACCTTGCGATCTCGCAAATCCAAAAAGAATTCGGCGAGGCCGCCATCATGCGCCTTGGCGATGAAAGCCGCTGCGATGTGGATGTGATCCCGACCGGCAACCTGCTCATCGACCGCGCTCTCGGTGTGGGTGGCTTCCCGCGCGGCCGGATTGTCGAAGTCTTTGGTCCGGAATCCTCAGGCAAAACCACGCTCACCCTCACCGCTATCGCGCAGGCCCAGAAGCGTGGCGGCCTCGCGGCGTTCATTGATGTCGAGCACGCGCTTGATCCACAGTACGCGCGTAAACTCGGCGTGAACCTCGATGACCTGTTGGTTTCCCAGCCATCCTCGGGTGAGGAAGCCCTCCAGATTTGCGAAGCGCTTGTGCGCTCGAATGCGATCGACGTGGTGGTGCTCGACTCGGTCGCCGCACTGGTCACCAAGCAGGAGCTCGATGGCGAAATCGGCGATTCAACTGTCGGCGCTCAGGCCCGCCTGATGAGTGCCGCGATGCGCAAGCTCACGGCGCTGATTTCCAAAGCCAACACGGTCTGCATCTTCACCAACCAGATCCGCGAGAAAATTGGCGTGATGTTTGGCAACCCGGAAACCACCCCAGGCGGACGCGCGCTCAAGTTCTTCTCCTCGGTCCGTGTCGACATCCGCCGCATCGGTCAAATCAAGGCCACCGATGGCACGGTCACCGGCAACCGCACCAAGATCAAAGTGGTGAAAAACAAGGTCGCACCACCTTTTACCGAAGCGGAATTCGACATCATGTACAACGAGGGGATTTCCTCGACCGGTTCGTTGCTCGACCTCGCGCTTGAACTCGAGATCGTCCAGAAGCGCGGCTCATGGTTCTCCTACAATGGCAATCAACTGGCTCAAGGCCGCGATGCCGCCAAGGAGCTTCTCAAGGGAGATCCCGCACTCTACGAAGACATCGCCACCAAGGTGAACGAAAGCCTCGAAACGAAGAAAAAGAAATAGTTCGTCGGCTGTGATTGGTGCCCCGTGATCGTGCCCTTGGATCAGCATCCGAGGGCCGAAATCATGGCTTCATGCCTTGAGCATTTGTCGAAAACACAGAACTCGGCTCAGAGATAAGCCGTGAGGCTGTCGACGGTGTGCGTGTCGAGCTTGGCGACCAGTGCCGTGACGAGCGCGATCATGTGCAGGTGATCATTGATGTCGATGATCGCGTTGTGCGAGTGGATGTAACGGGCTGGGACTCCGAGCACGATGCTGGGAATGCCGCTGTTCGCTTGGTGAAAGGATCCGGCATCGGTGCCTCCGCTGCGTCGTACGGTGACCTGATGAGGAATGCCCTCGGCGCGCGCGGTGTCGATGGCGAGACGGGCGAGTCGTGGATTGGTGATCGCGGTCGGATCGTAGAGGCGGATTTGCACGCCTCCACCAAGCCGTCCTTGGCAATCGGCACGGTTGAATCCTGGTCCGTCGTCGGCAGGCGGGCCTTCGAGAATGATGGCCACATCGGGCTTGGCAAAGACCGCGGCGGCTTTGGCCCCACGCAGGCCGACCTCTTCCTGCACGGTGCCGCAAAGCACGAGGTGATTGGGGTGATCCGTGGCGGCGAGAATTTGTCCGGCTTGGATCACGGCCGCCATGCCAACTCGATTGTCGAAGGCCTTGGCCATGTAATGATCCTCGCGTGAAAGCGCGGTAAATGCCGAGCAGGGTGCAATCGGATCGCCGAGTGAAATACCGAACTCGTCGATCGCCTGCAGGCGGGACTCGGCACCGACATCGATGAAAAGTTGTTCGATGCTTTGAACTTGTCGGCGCTGTGCTTCGGGCAGGAAATGCGGCGGTCGAGACGCGACGACACCGAGAATTTTTTCTCCCGAACGGGTGAGGATTTCGACCCGTTGCCCGAGCAGGTTGTGTTCCCACCATCCGCCCAGCGCGACGAATTGGATGAAGCCCTCGTGCGTGATGTTTTGCACAAGGAAACCGACTTCGTCCATGTGACCGGCGATCAGCACGCGCGGACCCTCACCGGCGAGATCGCAGAACACCGAGCCCATGCGATCGGTGTAGAGATCACCACTGTCGCCGAGTTCATCGACAAAGATCGCGCGGACCTCGTCCTCGTGCCCCGGTACCGAATGGGCCTCGGTGAGTTCGCGCAGCAATGAAACCGCTTTTGTTTTCATGGCGCCAGAATGGAGCCAATGCCTCTGCTTTCCAAGTGCCAAGTTTGCGTGTGCAAGCGTCTCAGGGCTGGGCGTGCTTGGCATGCCACTCGGCATAAACCTTCGGCGAAATTTCCGAGGGCTTGATTTCCGAGCGTCCGCCCCAGAACACATTGGTGTAGGAAACCGGAATGCCCACAGCGGCGAGATGACGATCGATGGCGGCCTTGTGTTCAAGCACGCGATCCTTTTCCGTGCCGTGCACGACGCCCATGATGTTGACATTGCCGAACTGGGGTCCGCCTTCGCGCCAGTAGCAATGGGTCATGCAATAATGGCGGCCAACTTCCGCACCGCCTTCGATTTCGCGGCCTTTGGGCACGGCCCAGTGAAAGAGGCCGTTGAAACGGGTGACGCGCTGGCCCGTGGCGGAGGGCTTGACGTGTTCAAGAAAGGTCGAGAAGCGTCCGATGACTTTCTTCGAGTTGAGTGTTTCCGCAACTTCGCAGAAGCGATCAAGTGACACGCCGGCGATTTGCGCGCGCTTGTCCCAGGGGTTGGCGGTGATCTCTTCTGCGGTAAGCTCTTCTTTGAGCGCGAGCAGCACCGACCACTCTTCGGGCGTGAGTTCGACCGTGGCAGTGGTCATCATTTTTGCAGGCTCGTCTGACTTGTCACCGGGCTCGAGCGTCTTGCGACGCGTGTGACCGACGCCGAGGGCAAAGACTCCATTGGCAGGCATGAGCAAATATTCGGTCGCGCCGGTGAGGCGCAGCAGCGTGCTTGCATGATGATCGAGTGATTGGCCGACGGGGACCTTGAGAGTCGTCCAAAGACGATAGCCCGAACCCGAGACCTCGGTGTCGGTCGATCGGATCACGACATGACCGGAAAAGGGATCTTCCTTTGCCATGAAGTCGAAGGCATCGTTGAGTTTTTCCTCCGGCACTTTCCATGCCACGAGCGCCCCATGTGCCAGCTTCGTCGAGAGCAATGTCTGGCGCACGCGGCGAATCACACCAGCCTTGAGCATCGCACTGATGCGCTCCAACACGGTATCGAGCGGCACACCGGATTTTTCGGCGATCACATGAAATGGCTGACGCTGAAATCCGGCGACCAGATCTTCTGAAATCGCGAGGATGGCGGCATTGGTCGGCTCGTTGTGCTCGACGGAAACGGTGGTACTCATGGCCGGAACTTGTTGGTTAAAAAATGAATGCGGATGTCGCGAACAATGTGGTGCTTATCGGACGAAATGGAAATCATTTCACCTTGAATTTGCCATACAAAAAAACCCGACGGGGTGCCGTCGGGTTTTTTGCGGATTGGGAAATGGATATTTCGCTTATTTTCTCTTCGCCTGCTGCATCGCTTGGGAAAACCAGTCGTTGTTCGATGCTCCCTGATTTCCAAAGCTGCGCTCTTTGCGATTCGGTTGGCGTGCGGCGTTCCGATCGTCGGGACTTGAGCGGCGTGCCTCGAGGTCGGGCTTTGACTTCATCGATAAGGCGATGCGGTTGCGCTTGAGGTCGACCTCAACGACGGTGGTTTGAACCTTCTGACCGACCTTCACGACTTCGGAGGCATCGCGCACGAAGTGATCCGCGAGCTGACTCACATGGACGAGACCGTCCTGATGCACGCCGATGTCGACGAAGGCGCCGAACGCGGTGACGTTGGTGACAATGCCGGGAAGCTTCATGCCCGGCTGGAGATCGGAGGGTTTCTCAACGCCTTCCTGGAATGAGAAAAGCTCGAACTGCTTGCGCGGATCGCGCCCGGGCTTGGTGAGCTCGTTGATGATGTCCTGCAGCGTTGGCAAGCCGACCTGATCGTTCACATAGCGTTTGAGGTCGATCTTCTTGCGTGCGTCCTCGTTGCCGACGAGATCATTGGTGGCGCATCCGGCATCGGCCGCCATGCGTTCGACGAGCGAGTAGCGTTCAGGATGGACGGCAGAGGCATCGAGCGGATTTTTTCCTCCGCGCACACGCAGGAATCCGGCGGCCTGCTCGAAGGCTTTCTCTCCGAGCCTCGGCACTTTTTTGAGCTCCTCGCGGGACTGAAACGCACCATTCTCGTTGCGCCACGCGACGATGTTTTCGGCCAAGGTCGAGTTGAGTCCCGAGACATAGGAAAGCAGTTGCTTGGAAGCGGTGTTGAGTTCGACGCCGACGGCGTTGACACAGGAAATGACCGTGTCGTCGAGGCTCGTCTTGAGCGCGCGTTGATCGACGTCGTGTTGGTACTGGCCAACGCCGATGGATTTCGGATCGATCTTCACCAGTTCGGCGAGAGGATCCATCAGGCGGCGGCCGATCGAAACGGCACCACGCACCGTGACATCCTCGTTGGGAAATTCCTCGCGCGCGACATCGGATGCCGAATAAATCGAAGCACCGCTTTCGTTCACGATGATCACCGGAATGGATGCGGGCAACTTGAGTTTTTTGACAAACGCTTCGGTTTCACGGCTGGCCGTTCCGTTGCCGATGGCAATGGCCTCGATCTCGAATTTTTTGATCAGCGTCGTGAGTTCGACCGCGGCCTCGTAGAGTTGCGTGTTCGATCCCGCCGTCGCGTGTAGGACGGTGTGATGCAGAAGCTTGCCCGAGCGATCAAGTGCCACGGTTTTGCAGCCGGTACGAAATCCTGGGTCAATCGCCAAGAGTCGCTTGCCGCCCAGCGGTGAGGCGAGGAGAAGCTCACGCAGGTTTTCGGCAAAGACTCCGATCGCGGTTTCGTCGGCGCGCTTTTTGGCAATGAGCCGTGCCTCGGTCTCCATCGAGGGCATCAGCAGACGCTTGCAGCCGTCCTCGACCGCGAGCCCGACCTGCCGACCAGCCTCGCCATTCGATTTCACCCAATCAGGCAAGGCAAGAGCGGTCACGCGTTCGAGCGGTACCTCGACGCGCATCAGGAGGAAGCCGTCCTTTTCGCCGCGACGAATGGCAAGCATGCGGTGCGAGGGGATCGACTTGAATGGCTCGCTCCATTCGAAGTAGTCGCGGAATTTCTGTGCGTCCGGCTCCTCGTTTTTTCCGTACATGATCTTCGAGGAAACGACAGCCTCCTCCTCATACAATTTTCGCACTTTGCCACGAAGTGCGGCATCGTCGGCGACGCGTTCCGCGATGATGTCGCGGGCGCCGGCGAGTGCGTCGCTGGCTGTAGCGACCTGTTTTTCAGGGTCGATAAATTTCGCGGCTTCTTCGGTGGGATCACTCGATTGATGTTCCAGTAACCAGTCGGCGAGGGGAGTCAGCCCGCGTTCGATCGCGATGGTCGCACGGGTCTGACGTTTCGGACGGAAGGGCGCGAAGATGTCCTCAAGGCTTGAGAGAGTGACAGCGGCCTCGACTTTTTTCTTCAGTTCGGGCGTGAGGAGATTGCGTTCTTCGAGTGATTTGAGAATCGCACTGCGGCGTGTGTCGAGTTCCGCCAATTGCAGCATGCGATCGCGGATCGTGGTGATCTGCACTTCGTCAAGCGAACCGGTTTGTTCCTTCCGATAGCGTGAGATGAACGGCACGGTCGCGCCTTCGGCAAGAAGTTTGGCGGTCGAACTGACAGAAGAAAGAGAGATGCCGCTTTCGCGTGCAATGGTTTCGAGGTGATGGGTCATGAATCAAAAAAATTTTCTACCGAAAGAATTTTGCGGCGGACGAATCAAAGCAGATCTGAGCGCGCGGACAAGGCGCGGAGGGGTTTTTGGTTGATGAAAATTTGTCAAAATTTTCTTGCCGCTAAGCCTGCCCTCGCCACTTGCCGAGGCGGTTGTTCCAAGCGTCGAAAAATGCTTCGACCACCAAGGAAAAACGGTGAAGTCCGTCAATTTTTACGGTTGCAGCAAGATAAGCCAAGCCCATCGCCATGGCATGGAATGCACCCGATTGCTTTTTTTTGAGCCACACCATGTTGCGAATCTTGTAATAAAGTTTCCAGTCCGCCAAGCCGGGCTCAAAGAAGAGATGTTTGCCAAGGCATTTCCAACGGACGATGTTGGAGGGTCCGGGATGATCGAGGATGGATCCACGCACTGCGGCTTGAGTGAATCCTGCCTCTTCGATCCGCAGCGGATAGTCTTCGTCCTCACCGCGAATGAACAAATCGCCATTCACGGCACCGACCTTTTCCCGAACTTCACGCGAGACCAGTGCCCCAGTCCAGATGATGCGGCTTTTGACAAAATCCGCATCGGGCATCGCGTCGGTCGAATCAACCATCTTCCATCCCTGTTCGCCGTCGCTGATTTGCAGCGGCCAAGTGAATTTGCCCGTGCTCGGATCGATTTGCAGCGAGTGTCTTACCACTTTCGGATCCCATGGCTCCATGACCAATGCCCTCAAAGATTCAGGACGCGGCCATGAGTCGTCATCAAGAATCCAAACCGCATCCGCACCTTTTTCGAATGCAAGATCCATTGCTTCCTGAACACCGCCCGCATTGCCGCGATTTTCATTCATGCGGTGAACGATGAGCTCGAAGGGCAGATCACGCATCGCTTCAAGCCGAGCCACCGTTTCATCGGTGGAAACATTGTCTGCCACCACCACCATTTCAGGCGGACGCGTCTGCGCGGCCAGGGCGCGAACACACGCCACGGCCGTTGCAGAACGGTTCATGGTGGCAAATACGGCAGCGACTTTGGGCATGGGGAGGAGAGGTGAAAGCACTAAATCCTAAGCATGAAATTTGAAACGGAAGAAGATGAAGAAGAGTTAACCGCGAATCGACGCGAATGGACGCGAATGAGAAAGATTGTGGATCGCAGATTGTGGATAGTGGAGCAAAGACAAGCGCTTATTCAAAGGGGAGCGCCGGCGTCTCGCCGGCAGTGTCACGCATCTTGCGGGACACATTTTTAATGATCGGTAGGGCGCTGCGGCCTCGCGGCGCCGACTCTGTGAAGAATGCTTGAACGCTTTAGCGACAACGGCATTCCGAAATTTTAACCCGCTTTTGTGCCTTTGCTCATGGATTCATCTCAGCGTACCGCATCTACATGCCGAAGCAGACCGCTGCAGAGAACGGTCCATGCCTGAATTCACCATTTCAATACGAACTTCCATCCTTTGGCAACAATCCATAGAATCCCATC
>CAYQRP010000048.1:0-7619 GCA_964419815.1 uncultured Luteolibacter sp.
CGGCGGGGATGTTGTACTTGCGGCGGTAAACGATCGCGCGGTCGTTCATCCACGAACCGAAGACGGCGCCTGCGGCACCGCGAAGCTGGTCCCACGGATTGCTTGGGAAACTCTTGCCGGTGCGCTCTTTGACGAGAGCCTTGAAGCGCTTGACGAGTTCTTGTTGGTCGGCAGCGGTAAGGTCGGAGTCGACGATGTCGCGTTTGTACTTCTCGTGTTTGAAGTGTTCGATGACGACTTCGAAAGGTTCGTGGTCTTCACCTTCGCGCTTTTGCACGCCGAGCACGACGTCGCCGTACATTTGCACAAAGCGGCGGTAGCAGTCCCATGCGAAACGCTCGTTTTTGGTGGCGGCGGCGAGGGACTTCACGGTCTCGTCGTTGAGGCCGAGGTTGAGGATCGTGTCCATCATGCCCGGCATCGAGTCGCGGGCACCGGAGCGCACGGCGACGAGCAGCGGCATGCCCTTGGCATCGCCGAACTTGCAGCCCATGATTTTTTCCATGTTGGCAACGCCAGCTTCCATTTGCGACTGGAGCGAAGCCGGGTAGCTTCTACGATTGGCATAGTAGTAAGTGCAGACCTCGGTGGTGATCGTGAAGCCTGGAGGCACTGGCAGACCAATGCGGGTCATTTCCGCGAGGTTGGCGCCCTTGCCGCCCAGCAATGCCTTCATGCCGCCGTCACCATCGGCCTTGCCGGCTCCCCAGGTGTAAACGTATTTGGTTCCTTTGCCGGATGCGGACTTCGCCTTGTTTTTCGATGCCGCAGGTTTGGCGGACTTCGGTGCACTTTTTTTGGCGGCGGGTTTTGCTGCCTTCTTTTTCGTAGCCATCGTAGTGGTATGTGGTTGTTGGAGATGCTTTCACGCCGTGGGGTGGATGCGGGCAAAGGGGCCCGCGGGCGGCGAACGCGCGGGAGGCTAGGCGAGCACGCGGGCGGGTGTCAATCAGCCAGTTTGACCCCTCCGACTCGCTGGCCGAAGGGGTTTGGTGTGTAGGCGAAACAAAAACCTTTCGATCAGAAGTGGATCGCGTGGCCCTCGGCGGCGAGGGTCGCTTCGTGGATCACTTCGGACATCGTCGGGTGGGCGTGGATGGTCGCGTGGATTTCCTCGGCGGTGAGTTCCTGGTCGAGGGCCAGGCCCATCTCGGCGATGAGCTCGGTGGCGTTTTCGCCGATGATGTGGGCGCCGAGCAACTCGCCGTGTTTCTTGCCGTAGAGCAGCTTGGCAAAGCCTTCGGGCTCACCCGAGGCGATCGCCTTGCCGATGGCGACGAAGGGAATCTTGCCGACATGGTACTCGATGCCGGCTTCCTTGAGTGCGCGTTCGGTTTTGCCGACCGAGGCAACTTGCGGGTGGCAGTAGGTGCAGCCGGGGAAATTGGTGACCTTGCGGGGTTTGTGGCCCGCGACGTAGAGACCTTCGACCGCTTGCACGGCTTCGAACGAAGCGGTGTGCGCGAGCCATGGCGGACCAGTGATGTCGCCAGCGGCATAGACGCCGGGGATCGAAGTTTCGTAGCGGTCGCCGACATTGATGAAGCCGCGCTCGGAGAGGGCGGGTTGGGTGCCGCCGGGCAGCACTGGTTGGATGCCGATGGCAACGAGGCAGACATCGGCCTTGATCGTGCCTTTTTCTTTCGGTCCATCGACCGTGAGTTCGACATGCGTGCCGAGATCTTTTTGTGCGGTGATCTTGGTGTTGGTGAGGCAGCGGATGCCTTGCTTGGTGAGCGACTTTTCGAGCGCGTCGCCGACTTCGTCATCCTCGACCGGCAGGATGCGCGGTGCCATTTCGACGAGCGTGACCTTGGTGCCGAAGGCATTGTAGATGTAGGCAAATTCCACGCCGATCGCGCCGGCGCCGATGATGATCATTTCCTTGGGTTGATCGGCGAGGGTCATCGCTTCTTTCGAGCCGATCACCGACTTGCCATTGAAGGGCAGCGTCGGGAGCTCGCGCGACTTGCATCCGGTGGCGATGAGAATGTCCTTGGTTTCAAGAGTTTTCACCGATCCGTCGGCGGCCTTCACGCTGACTTTGCCGGTGCCTTCGATCGAACCGAAGCCGCGGACATAATCGACTTTGTTTTTCTTGAAGAGAAACTCGATGCCGCCGGCGAGCTTGTCGGAAACTTTGCGTGAGCGACCGACCACGGCCGACCAGTCGTAGGAGAGTCCGTCGATCTTGAGTCCGAACTCCGCGGCCTTGTGGCTGAGCGTGTGGTAGAGCTCGGCATTTTTCAAAAGCGCCTTGGTCGGAATGCAGCCCCAGTTGAGGCAGGTGCCACCGGCGCGGTCGGCTTCGACGCAGGCGACGGATTTTCCAAGTTGCGAGGCGCGGATAGCGGCGACGTAGCCCGCAGGGCCGCCACCAATGACAATGAGATCGTAGGCCATGATGTGAGTGGTTGCTGGTTTGCGGCGCGAAAGTGTCTGCCGATTGGCGGATTGTCAAAGATGGAAAGGGATTAATCGCGGAGGGCTTGATTTGCGGGTGTGGCGGGTTCAGGTTTGGCGCAATGAGTCGGCGGAAAACCAACGCGTGGATTTTATCCATGCTGCTGATCCTTGCGGTGCTGGCCGGACTTTGGTTGTGGCGGCCTGAGCGCCTGATTTCTCTCGGGCCTGGTGGTTTGCAGAGCGCGGGGGATCCGCTCGAAATGCCTGCGAGCGGCGAGCCTGACTTTCGTTTTCACACGCTCTCACCTTGGCAGGCTGCGATGGTCCCGCGTGCGATGCGCTTTGATTTGCCTCTCGGTTCCGAGCACGGCGCGCTGGTCTACAATGCACAAAAATTTTGGGAAATGAACGAGAAGCGCGGCGGGCGTCATACCGGCGATGATCTCAATGGCATTGGCGGCATGAACACGGATCTGGGCGACCCGGTTTTTTCCGTTGCCGATGGGTTGGTGCTCTATGCGGCCGAACCCTCGCCGGGTTGGGGCAAGCTGATCCTCGTCGCGCACCGTGCGTCGGATGGGAGGTCGCTGCATTCGATGTACGCGCATTTGGATCGCATCGATGTGAAGCCTGGCGACCTTGTGGCGCGTGGCTCGCGGATCGGCACGGTCGGCACGGCGAACGGCTACTATCCGGCGCACTTGCATTTTGAAATGCGCGAGAGTCACGGCGTCGATATCGGCGGCGGTTATTCCCTCTATCCGTTCAACCGGCTTGATCCGGAAAAAACCATCGCCTCGCTGCGGGCGGCGGCGGAAGAACAACTCACGCCCTCGCCCTTGGGTTTGATGAAGACGGAATAAAAACAGCGCGCCGTTCGCACGCCGATGCGATCAGGTTTCGCCTTCGGCGGGCTTTTGGCGCCCGTCGAGCACGCATGAAACGCAGAGGTCGCCGCTCACATTGATCATCGTGCGGAAGCGGTCGAGGAACCAGTCGATGGGCACGAGCAGCAAGCTGTATTCCAGCGGCAGGCCGACGGCGGTGAAGACCAGTGTCATGGTGATGAGTCCTGCGGAGGGGATGCCGGCGGCGCCGACCGATGCCGCGACGGCGCAGAGCACGACCACGGCTTGTTGGGCAAAATCAAGATCGCGGCCAAGGAGTTGCGCGATGAAGAGTGCGGCCATGGCTTCGTAGAGCGCGGTGCCGTCGTTGTTGAAATTCGCGCCAACCAGTGCACCGAGGTTGGCGGAGGATTTCCGAACCTTCACCCGCTCGATGAGGCACTGGTAGGTGAGGGGCATCGTGGCGGTGGAGCTGGCGGTGGAAAATGCCATGGCGAGGGCATCGCGGCATCCGCTCACGAGCTGCGCGGGGCTGACCCATGACTGCAGCCAAATACGAGACATGTAGTAGATGAACTGCAAAGCCAAAGCCAACAGCACGGCGAGGATCAACCATAAGAGACTGTAAAACGATCCGAAGCCGTTGAGGCCGACCTCGCCCGCGACCACGCCGAGGACGATGACCGGCACCAGTTGCACCACCCAGTGCAGCATGGCGATGAAGGCATCCATGAACACTTTCACCGTTCTCACGGTCGCATCCGGGTCGGGCGAAACCTTTCTCAGCGCGAGGCCAAGCATCAGCGCGAGAACGATCACGCCGATCACGCTACCGCCATCGGTAAAGGGACCCATCACGCTGCGTGGAAGTTTCTCAAGGATTTGCAGCACTTTGTCGCCAGGGCCCGATTCCTTGGCGCTGGTTTCGGCGGTGGCAATTTGTCCTGCCATCGAAACAGCCTGCGCCTCGACCCTTGCCTTGTCGGAATCCGAGAGACCGCGACGCTCGCCCGGTCGGATGAAATTCGCGACGAGGAGTCCGATCAGGATTGCGACGAGCGTGTTGGTGGTCAGCAGTTTGACGAGTGCGCCGGTTTTTCCCTGCTCGATTTTGGCGCCGGCAAGCGCATGCACGATGGCGAAGAATGCCACGGGGGCCGCGAGCATCTGCACGAGACCCATTAGGATCGAGCCGGGTTTGGCAAGGGCCGCGGCATCGGGTCCCATGGTGGCACCGCAGATTGCGCCGATCGCCATGCCGATGAGCGTGCGCAGGTAGAGCGGCATCGACTGCCAGTGCTGGAGCGGTGTGCGGATGAGGGCGGACATGCAAACACACTGTGCATTTCATGCCCGTGGCGACAATCGCAAAGCGCGATGAGGCTTCTTTGCGAAGCGACTTCAGAACCCTGGCGCAGCAACCGTGGCGTTGTCGCGTTCCTCGATGCGGCGGCGCAGGATGCGGTCGCCGATTTCGCGGATCATTTCCGAGAGCAGCAGCCAGAGATGCGAGCCTTCGCGGTAGTCGGCGGGCGCGATGTGTTTCACGCGGCTCGCGTGGGTCGAAAGTTGGAAGCACTTTCTAAACGAACGACCGGTTTGGTCCTCGGGGTTGTAAACGGCGATGCCGTGACCGCCATTGCGGTTCATGACGGTAAAACACGGCACATCGGTGGGCCCGTCGCCGACATAGATCATATTTTCAAACGGGATCGGCCGCTGATCGTGAGGCATGTGGTCGTTCACATCCTGATCGTTGCGCAGCATGCCTTTGTTGATGCGAAACAGGTATTGAGTTTTGGTCGTGTGAGAGATCACCCGCTTCGGAAAACTGATGCGGCCTTCGGCATCTTCGCCGAATTCGCAACCAAACATCGCGCGCACATACGGTTGGAGGCGTGAGCCGTCGAGCAATGCCTTGAGTCCGGATGAGATGATGTAGTGCTCGACCTTGATGCCTGCGGCTTCGTGATCCGCGCCGAGGGAGTTTTTTGGCAAGGCTTCGAAGACCTCGGGCAAGCCGGGAAAAAACTGCAGGCCGCGCCCGAGTTCGTTGAGTCGTGCGTTGGTGACCTGATCCATGCCGAGGTAGTCGAGCAGGCACTTCATGTAGGCGAGTTCGCCGTCCCACTTTTGTTCCTGGACGAGCGCGTTGCAGCGTTTCCAGAACTGGGCCGGATCGATGCCGAATTCGGGAAACAGCACATCGTCCTGCATGTAGCGCGGGCTCAGGGTTTGGTCGTAGTCGTAGACCAAGGCGATGGTGTTTTGCGGAGCGGCCATGGGGAAAGACCACTCTCGCCGCTGCGGGCGTGGACGACAAGGGGGAAATCCGCTTTGGCGCGCGGCTTGGCGGATGCGTGCAAGTGTTTTGACAGCGGCCTTTCCGAGGCTCATGGTTTGCCCATGCAGGCAATGCAGTTCGAGCAATCCGTTCAGCGCATCATGGGGCGCGACAGGCGTTTTGATCCGCAGGCGTTTTTTTTCGTCAAGGAGGCCTTGGACTTCACCCTGCAGCGTGTGTCCGGCGGCAACGGGGGGCAGGCTCGCCATGTGAGCGGCAAGGAGTTGCTCGAGGGTTTTCGCGATTGCGCGCTCGAGCAGTTCGGGCCGATGGCCGCGACGCTGATGGAGGAGTGGGGAGTGCGGCGCTGTCAGGATGTGGGCGACATGGTTTTTTTGCTGATCGAGGAGCAGGTGTTCGGAAAACAGGAGTCCGATCGTCGTGAGGATTTTTGCGGCGACTTTGACCTCATGAAATCCTTGGCTGCGCCATTTTTGCCGAAAGGTGGAAAAATTTCGCGGATCGGTGTGGCAGGTGCGGCCGAAAGGCTCGGCAATGTTTGCTGATCGTCAGCGCGTTTGCCGTTTGGCCGTTTGCCTGTTGCTTGGTGCATCGGCTATGGCGCGCGGCGCGGAATTGTTGCCGCCATCATTGGTGCTTGCGGACCGACGCATGGGATCGGGTGTGATGGCCGAATGGTCGCGCGAGGAAATCCTCAAGGCATCGCCGCGCAGCATCGATGAAATGTTGGCCCGTGAACCGGCATTTTCGCTTTATCGGCGTCAGTCGGCGATCTTCGGAAATCCGACGTCGGCCGGCGTGAGTTTGCGCAACACCGGCGCGACGGCGGCTTCGAGGTCGCTGGTCCTCTTGGATGGCATTCCGCAGAACGATCCGTTTGGCGGATGGGTCAATTGGGCGAGGTATGATGCCTTGACGCTCGAGTCGGCCCGCATCGTTTCATCGGCGCCGGCACTGTTGTGGGGGAATCAGGCGCCGGCGGGGGTGATTCAATTGAATGGGTCATCGCCTTTTGACGAGCGGCATTCGTTGACGCTTTCAGGTGGAAGTCACGGCGGTGCGGGGGCATCGACCGCGCATGCGATGAGCAACGATGAGCGTACGCGTGCGGTTTCGTTCGCGGCCTTTGGTTTTCACACCGACGGCTTTTACGCGCTCGATGCATCGCAGCGCGGTGCGGTTGATCGCCGGCTTGAGACGGAATTTTTTGGTGAGGAAATCAAGTTTGCCTTGTTGCTCGCGCCGGGCGTGACCTTGGAACCGAAGTTTTCGCATTACGATGAACATCGTAACAACGGCACGGAGTTGTCGCGAAACTCGACGGAGGCTTATGATTTTTCGCTGCGACTGATTTCGGACGACGAGCCTGTTTCGTGGCAGGCGGTGATGTGGCATCAGCGTCGGGATTTTGAAGCGGTTTTCACATCGGTGGTGAACGATCGTTCATCGGAGAGCATTGCGTTGAACCAATTCGATGTGCCGGGGCTCGGAACGGGTGCGGCATGGAGTGCGGCGTGGGGCGATGAGGAGGCTTGGAGTTTTCAGTCGGGCGCGGACTTCAGGTGCTTGTCGGGCGAAACGAATGAGGATGTCGGCACCTTTCGTCGGCGTGAAGCGGGTGGGGAACAATCGCTAGCCGGGGTATTTTTCGGCAGTGCCTGGCAGGCGAACGACAATGATCGATTTCAGATCAATGCACGCGCTGATCACTGGACCATGGATGAAGGTCGGCGGATTGAGACAGCGCTTTTGGGCGGGGCCTTGCTTCGCGACGAGCGTTATGAGGATCGGAAGGAATTCGAACCGTCCGCATCGCTCGAGTGGATTCGCCATATGCCGCATGACCTCGAATCGCGGATCGCTTTGGGCTCGGGATTTCGACTGCCGACCTTGAACGAGCTTTATCGGCCGTATCGGGTGCGCGATGACATCGTCGAAGCAAATCCCGAGCTGGATCCCGAGCGGTTTTGGAATGCCGAGGTCGGGCTTGATTGGAAGGCGAACGCCGCATGGAAATTGAAAGCCGCGTTGTTTCATCATTGGATTGCCGACGCGATCGC
>CAYQRP010000049.1:0-7604 GCA_964419815.1 uncultured Luteolibacter sp.
CTCTCCGCGCTAGGCGACCTCATTGAGGCCTTTGACGAAGCGGCGGAAGAATCCGGAATCGAAAAAGTCAAAACGATCGGCGGATCCTACCTTGCGGTCTGTGGCCTTTCGGTCACAAGGCCGGATCATGTGCGCCGCATCATCCAATTTGCCCAACAAATGGAGCGCATCATCGGGCTCTTCAATCGTGAGGAAAAAGCCAACCTTGCCATTTCAATCGGCATCAACAGCGGTCCTGTGGTCGGCGGTGTGGTGGGGCGTCGCAAGTTCCTTTACGACCTTTGGGGCGACACGGTCACCATCGCCAAAAAACTCTCTGCCGGCAACAGCACCGCGATTCGTGTGACCTCACAAATTCGTGAGCGCATCGGCGATCAATTCAATTTCGGCGTTTCGCGTAAAATCGAAGCGGAAGGAAAGCCAAGCATCGAGGCGTGGGAAGTCGTCGCTTGAAAGGGCGTTAGTCTGAAACAGTAACCGAGTCATGAACACGCTTCTTCAACAAACAATTTCCAATCTCTGGCCTGCCATTTATCTGGCCGTGGGATTTCCGGTGGTGCTGCTCATTTTGAACGAAAGCATCGCGGCCTGCAATCGTGCCGGATTGGTGCTGGCACGCACATTGCGCTCGATCCGCAACCTTGTCGCACCCGCTCTCGCATTGCTGATTTTTGTGCGCTACATCATCGAGTTGCCGCAGTCGAGCGCGCTTGTACGAGTGATTGAGACCGGTTTCTGGGTTTTGCTACTCTATGCATTGCTTGGAGTCGTCAACGATCTCGTCTTCGGTTCCGCGCGCACTGACACATGGCGCGAAAAGGTGCCGAAACTTTTCCGGGATCTCGTTCGCGCGTTGTTGGTAGCAGTCGGCGCGATGGTGATCTATTCGCAGGTTTGGGGCCGCGAAATCGAAGGCGCGCTTGCCGCCCTTGGCGTCGGGTCGATTGTGATCGGTCTCGCGCTGCAAGAGCCGCTTGGAAATATCGTTTCGGGACTGATGTTGCTTTTTGAGCGCCCGCTGAATGTGGGCGATTGGGTTATAGCCGAAGGAGTCACCGGTCGTGTCATTGAGATCAACTGGCGCTCGGTTCACATCGAAACACCGACGCGTGAGCTCCAGATCATTCCCAATGTCTCGCTCTACAAAGATCCTTTCACCAATCTCTCGCGCCCGACTACCGCCCGCACCGAGCGTATTGAGATCGGCTTTAGCTACGATGATCCGCCGAACCGGGTGAAGAGTCTTATGATGGGTATCCTTACCACCACCGAAGGAGTGATACAGGAACCGCCGCCATCAGTGCGCACTTTCAATTACGCCGATTTCTCGATCATTTATCGCCTGTCTTTCACGGTCGAAAGCATGGAGAACCTTCCGCTGATTCGTGACAGCATTATGACGCGTATTTGGTACGTAGTGAAACGCGAGGGGCTCACGATTCCGTTTCCTATCGCTTTTGAGTACGGACCCGGTGAAAGTGCCTCTCCAGTGCCGCCGACACCTGCTCAGCTTCTGGGCCGCCATCCGCGCTTCAAGCAGGCTCTCAAGCATGACGCGTCGGATCCTGCGGTCGCCGTCTATGCCGCGGGAGAAACCGTCCAGAGCGCACAGATCAAATTGAATGGTTTTGCGCTTATCCTCGAAGGGCGCGCAAGCCTGCACTCACCCGACTCCAACGGCAAACAGATCCAAATCGGCGAAATCGGACCCGGCGAGTGCTTTGGCGACCAAATCACAACCGGATCCTCCGTCAACGACATCGGAATCACAGCTCTTGAAGACCTTAAGATCATGATTTTTGAAAACGAAGTCATTGGCGATTTGCTCAACCAAGTGCCCAGTCTCGCGGATGAAATTGGCGATGCCATCGAACTCAGGCGCCAAGCTGCTCTGTCAGCCAGAAAAGTTAGAGGCTTGGGGAGTTGAAGATCCCAAGCTTCTCCGGCTTGATGCTCTTGGCACTTTAAGAAATTTTTAACATCGCTTGAGATGGATAGGGAATTGGAGTCATTCATCCGCCACCTCGCGACCGAGCGCGGGCTGTCCGATGCCTATCAGCTCTCTGTGCGTCAGTCGCTCGACGCGCTTTCCGATTGGCTGATCAAAAATTCCATCGCGCTCTCGGATGTCGGCACTGAAGAGCTCGCGGCTTTTTTGCATCAACGAAAAAGTTCAGGTCTTAGCGCCGCATCTTTGCGCATCGCGACCGTTCATCTGAAAATTTTTTTCCGCTGGCTGGCTTTGCGCGAGAAGCTCCCGATGGATCCGGCCGAGCCCTTGCTTGCGCCGCGTCCGGATCAAACGCTGCCGGAAACGCTGCATGCCAGTGAAATCCAAAAACTGCTCGATTCGATCGAGATCTCGACGCCGCTCGGTCGACGCGATATCGCGATTCTGGAGTTGTTTTATTCCTCCGGCCTGCGCCTCTCCGAGTTGTGTCATCTGCGAATTGAAATGCTCGACGAAAAGGAGGGTTTTATCCGCGTGACGGGAAAGGGCAACAAGACGAGGGTCGTGAGGGTTGGTTCAAAAGCCCTCGCGGCGATTGCCGATTATCTTGCGAACGAGAGGCCTTCGTTGGTTGGAAAAAAAACTTCCTCGCATCTTTTCATCAGCGTGCGCGGTACCGCGCTTTCGCCCGACCGCATCCGCCAAATCGTCAAGCAACGAGCCGCGCGTGCCGGCATCGAGCAAAACATTTATCCGCATTTGCTCCGCCATTCCTTTGCCACCCATTTGCTCGAAGGTGGCGCGGATCTGCGCGTGATCCAGGAGCTCTTGGGTCACAGCGACATCTCGACCACTCAGGTTTACACCCACGTCGATCGTCAGCGCCTCAAGTCGCTGCACAAAAAATTGCACCCGCGCGGTTGATGGCGGCAGCTCACTGTCCTGCTGGAATCTCCGCGTTTTCGGGCGTGGCGTAGGGCTTGATCTCAAGCGCGCCCGGTGCTGCTTTTTCCGTGGGTTTTTCCGCAGGTGCCGTGGATGTCTCGTCGGTTTTGGTTTCGTTTTCCGGTTTTGCTTCGGCAGGTTGCGCGGCAGCGGGTTCGTTGCGAATCGCTTGGAAGAGGCGGTTGTAATTGTGACGCAGTGCTGCGGGGAAGGAAACCCTTCCGGCCTCGACGATCTTTTCGCGCAGAAGTTTTTCCGAGAGGTTGGCCACCAAATCCGTGCCGATTTGCACCGCGCGGTCGGCGCCCACCGCCGCTTTGCCGGTATCGCCTGCGCCACGGATGAGGTCGCTGGAGATCGATCGGCCTTGGATTGCGATGTTTGAGCGGGCTGAAACGATTGCTCCCTTGTTGTTGATGGTCACTTCGAGGATCGCATGGTCATCGCTCGACAACCAGCCGCGCACATGGTCGATGCGCACCGAAACAAAGATGCCGCCATCGGGCGTGGGAGAAACTTCGGGTCGGTAAGTGCGGTAAGTCGCGCCCGAGAGGGGATACTCGGCGGCCTGCTTGTCGCGTTTTTTCCAACCACCCAAACTGTCACCAAAAACCTTCTCGTCGATCCGCACTTCGGCCATGGCGCTTGATGCCATGAGTGCCGATGCGGCGATCAAACGGATCAACGATTTCATGAAACCTGTGGGCGTTCCCATGCGTTTATTGACTCCAATATGACGGATTATTCAACAAAATCCGCAGGTGCGTGGGTCTTGCCTTTCCCAAAGAGTGCGGAGACTTGTTCTTTGGCCCTCAGCCTGTGCGACTCCTTGATGTATGCCGCGACGGTGCCCAGTGCCACAAGGATCGTGCTCCAGTCGTCGCCGTATCCCACGCCCGGCAGCATGTCGGGGATAAGATCGGTTGGCAGGATCAGGTATCCCAAAGCCCCGACGATCACGCCGCGCGCCCATGCGGGTGTGTCGTGATCCTTGAGGCAATTGAAAAGGACCAAGGCGGAAAACAGCACCTTGTGTCCGGCGACCACTGCGATGCTCCGCAGCTTGCGCCATAAGGCTGCTGATGAAATTCCCTCGTCCGCTGAAGGCTGCTTGCCCATGTGCCGAGACCATGCGCTGGCGCGCGCGAATTTCAAATGCGAATCCAGATCATTACCATTTTCCGATCACTGCTGCGACCGCGACCGCCGTTCGTTCGCCGCGACGGATCCGAGCTTTGCCGATCACCGCTTCGGGAAACGCCGCCTCAAGGCAGGAGGAAACGCCGGCCGGGTCCTCCATGAACGCGCGTTTCGGAATGCCAATCCATCCATCGCAACGGCGCCCGCGCCATGGGTCGACATAGGTCACCGAAAATCCGTGATCGCCTCGCTGCAACTTGCAGGGAAGCCGGGTGAGCGTCACATAATGACCTTCGATTACCGTCCACTGCGCATTTTTATCCTGCTCTTTTCTCAGCGCATAACGCTTGAGGCTGAGGATGGGAGGAAACCCTGCGGAGAGCGACTTGCGCATCAGTTTGTGGGCTTGCGCCAAAAGTTCCTCCGGCGAATCGCCTCCGTTGCGAAACAGAATTTCTTTTTTCAGCGTCGGCAGATAGGCCTTGGCGAGCACGTCGTTTGCCATGTCGCGCAGATCCTCGACGCCGACTCCGCGCTTGTTCCAGCGGGGGCTCGCATGCACATGATTTGACGAACGCATGCCCACTTCGCGAATGATCCAGCGCATGCGTTCCTTGTCGTTGGTGCCGCCCATTACGCCGAAAGCGCGCCGCCATTTTTCGCTGCCGGTGTGAAATGAGTTCATCAACGCTGCGGGCCCGCAGGCGTTGGCGCCCACCAGCAATTGGTCGACCGGTGCCGCGCCGCTGTTTGGCGCATGCACCCAGCATGGATCGGCATTTGCAATCGCGCTGCCCAGCAGGAGCAAAATCTTAATTCGAATGCCCATGGATCTCGATGCGTCGGTCATTCGACGGCTTGATGTCGACCACTCCTTGCGCAAGCTTCGCACTCGACTCAATGCGCAGGCCTCCGTTCGAGCTGTTCCAGTCCTGATGCACCGGCACTCGCACGGTGGCGACCGCGTTGGGTGCGAGCGTGCTCAAATTGCTGGTGCTGATCATGCCACCCACTGAAACTTTCACGGCGGTGTTGATCAGCATTTCGGTGCCGCGGTTTTGCACCACCACCTCGACTTGGCCATTCGGATTCGATGCATCAGCCGCCAACACGCGCTGCGATGCGATCGCCGCGTCATGGATTCCGGGCTGACCGCTCTGCAGCGCTCTTCCCAGATCCGGCATGCCACCGCCAAGCTGCTGATCATTTCCCGGCGCGCCACCGTCGTTCAAATTTGCCGAAAGCAATTCGTAGGCTTGTCTGGCGGAAAGGTTTTTTTGCGACATCAGTGCGGCCACTGCCCCTGAAACGATCGGCGCACTGAACGATGTGCCGGTCACGCGAGCCGCCTCGTTGCCGCTCCATGCGGCATTCACGCCGTATCCCGGTGCGGCAAGATCCACCGACGATCCGGAATTGGAAAAATCCAGATGTTCGCCCGTGGCATCCACCGCGCCGACTGCGATTACCGATTCGTAGGCGGCGGGATAGGTCACGCGCTCAATGCCGTTGTTGCCGACCGCTGCAACCAGCAGCACGCCGCGTTGGTCGGCATACGCAATCGCATCGCGCATGATCGCGCTGTCGCCGAAGCTGCCCATCGAAATGTTGATGACCTTCGCGCCTGCGTCGACCGCTTTGATGATGCCTTCCGCCAACACAAAACTGTTGGAGTTGCCCGCATCGTCGGCGACACGGACGGAAAAAATTTCGGCCGCTGGTGCGACTCCAGGCGTCAGCCCATCACCGCCCGCGATCAGCGACGCGACTGCCGTGCCATGACCGTTCCAATCGGCCAAATTTTCCGGCATTGCCACCAACTCGAGAGAGCGGATCCCACTGCGCAATGCATCGTGCGCCGATACGCCCGTATCCAGCACCGCCACCATCACGCCCTTGCCCCAAGTGCTGTGGTCACCATCGATTCCGAGCCACTCGAGCATTCCACCGCCGAGCGCGATCGCCCCCGCCTGCACGCTGCCCTCTGGCAATCCGGGAATCACCACGGGAAAAACAAAGGACTCGTTTTCCGATCCATCGAGCAAGTCCTCGAACTGTTCTCGGTCGGAAAATCCAACACGCAGGGCTCGCAGCGCATCCAGTCGTGAGATGATGCGCAATTTTCCTGCGGCCCGATCCAGAAAACGGGCCATGTCCGCCGCGTTTTTGAAAATCAGCACACGCTCGCCTTCCAATGCGCCCGATTCGCGGGCGGCCCGATCTCCCGCCGCGTCGTTGTTTCGTGGGGCGGCTTTTGTTTTCGGAAGGCTGTCAAAATCCGGCGTTTTCGCGGGCAGCTTGTCGACGATGGGTGCGGTCGGTTTGCGATCCGCTTCGGGCACGGCTGTGCGGGCCAGCCAATAACCCAGGCCGACAAAGGCAAAAAAAGCGATGAGCAGGCCGAGCCGGCGGGTGTTCATGGGCCCAATAAAGCCCCAATCGGCCCGATTGTCACGGCCCGGCGATTGACCAAAAACCGTACCCGCGATCGGTGAAATGCGACAATTTGACCCGCCAAGGCCATCCGACCTTGCCAAAGGTCCGAAAGGATCTACCTTGCGCGCGCGAGCAGGATTTCGGCCTTCCGAGTCCCTGGTTCGGTAAGATGCTAGTGGCTTTTGCCCCCTTTAGGGCCGCGAAAGACGTCGGCGGACTCCCGGAAAATGGAATTCCAGCTCCACCCAACAGGCGGCGGCGCGAGCCGGCTGGCTCCCACCACTGAAGCTTCTTCCCGCACACGGCTGCGGGGCTTCGCACGGCAAGCATAAGCCGCGAGGTCGGACCCATCCCGGTCAGCATACGGTCCCTACAGCACCAGCGGATCCACCCGGATCCGACGCGCGCCGGACCGCCCGGAAACAACCACTGACAACATGTCAAACGCAGAACAAGCATCCCACTCATCGGGAAAAAGCAGGCGCCGCCGCTCACGCGGAGGCAAAAACCGTGATCATCAATCCTCACACCGCAGCGACCGTGGCTCCCGTTCCCAGCGATCGGGTCGCTCGGAAGAGTTCCGACTCCAGTCACCTCGTCCGGCTCGTGGCAAGAAGCCGCTCAGCTGGTGGCAGAAATTGTTGAAACTCGTCGGTCTCTACAAAGAGCCCGCACGTGCGCCGCGCAAAAAGGAATCCACCAAGCCCCACGGCGAACCCAAGGCTGCAAAATCCAACACCCGCAATGCCCGCTCCGGTGATGGCTCCGCCAAAACGGGTGAGGGTCAAGGCCGCCGCGATTCCCAACGCTCGCGCGGTGGTGATCCATCGACGGTCGAGTCCACCCGCGTTTATGTCGGCAACCTGTCCTACGACGTCACCGAACAAGACCTTCAGGAATTGTTCAAAGGCGTTGGTCCGGTCCGCAGCGTGGAGATCGTTTACAATCGCACGACCCATCGCTCGAAAGGCTACGGCTTCGTGCAAATGCTCAACATGGACGATGCGATCCGTTGCGTCGAAGTGCTTCATGATCAACCCTTCATGGGCCGCAAGCTCACCGTTTCGGGCGCCAAGGCGCGCGAGATGGAGGAACGCGACGAGAAGCCGGATCATCCCGAGCGCAGCTCGCG
>CAYQRP010000050.1:0-7435 GCA_964419815.1 uncultured Luteolibacter sp.
TAAGGGTAAAAGTCCCTGCCAAGAGAAGCCACTTCTTTTCTAGCTTCTTCTGTCTTCAAGTCTTCCATCTTCTTTCACTCTCCCCCGATCTCAAGAATCAGCGCGCTGCAAGGCGGCATGTCGGGCAATGAAAGGCCGTCGCTTTCAAGTTGATCCGGTGCAATGCTGCCGGACCAATCCGAATCTAGCCGATCGGTAAACTTCCAATTCGCATCATGGCCGCGTCCGACGAATTGTCTCGCGTCTTCGGGAATGCGCACGCTGGCACCACGAATGGTTTCGTTGCCGTGAAAATTGGCCACCACCAACGAAGCCCGACCACTCGCACGGTCGCTGCGCAGAAAGGCATAGAGCCAATGACCCGATGCTGACTCGTCACCGATGCGGCCGAATTTCGGATTGTCCTTGTTGGCGTGGTTGAGCCCGTAAAATTCGCCAGCGGTAAATGCCTTGTCCTGCGTTGCCCGCAGCAACTTCGCGTACCACTCGCGCAGTGCCAACTGCTCGGGACTCAGACGCCCGCCGTCAAATTTCCCGTCGTTCACCCATTTGGTGAATTCCGGCATCGACCAGTAATCAAAAATGCTGGTTCGTGCGTCGTCGCCACCAAATCCTTCGGCTCCCGCCGCTGGCTCACCAACCTCCTGGCCATTGTACATCATGATCGGCCCACGACCCATCGCATACAACACGGTGGAAACAGGCCGACCCACCTTCATCCCAAGTCCGCCCCATTCTTTGGGCGAGGCGAGTCTCACTTCATCATGATTCTCGCCGTAGCGAAGCGACTTGTGAAAGCGATCGCCGATGAATGTAAGTGGATCCAAATCATTCGCCCATTTTCCTGAGTCATAAAGCCCCTCGAGCACATCGTAGGAAGGGTCATCGTAAACGGCATCGAACCCGGCATTCAACAACTCATCCAACACATGACCATCGGTCAGCTTGGCCGGATCATTGTCGTAGGCCTCGGCCGCAAAAAACACACCGCTCGAACGCCCGCGGCATCGCTTCACGGCCCAACGCCAAAATTCCATCGGCACCATGTGCGCCATGTCGACGCGGAACCCGTCGACGCCCATTTCCTGCCAATAGGCAAAGACCGCATCCATCGTGCGCCATGTTTTCGGCACCTCGTCAGGAGCAGCATCCGCCCCCGGCAGATGCGCGGTGAATCGGCCTTGGGTGAAATCATGCCCGTAGTTGAGCTTCACCGTTTCATACCAGTCGTTGATCGATGGCGCCCACGAAACCACATTGTTGCCGGTCACCCTCCCGATCTCCCTCTCAGGATCGAACAAACCGTCGCAGCCGGGTTTGCCTGTCGTGGGCAATTTTAACGGCGCACCACCTCCCGGATGATCGGACTGCAGGTAAAAGAAATGATTGTTGCGATCGAAAAAAACTTCGCGGCGGTCGTCGGCACCAAAGGAATGTTCGGGCCTCACATCGGAGTTGTAAGAGCGCGCGACATGGTTGGGCACAAAGTCGATGATCACCTTGAAGCCGTGCTTGCGGCAGCGCCCGAGCAGACTCTTGAACTCATCCAGCCGCTTCTCGGGATCCATTGCGTAGTCCGGGCAGACATCGAAGTAGTCCTTGATCGCATAGGGACTTCCGGCAATGCCTTTGAGAATGTCGGCATCGTCCGCAGGACGGTTCGGATATGCGGTGCCGCTAGCTTGCTCGAGCACACCGGTCAGCCAAATGTGCGTGAATCCCATCGCGGCGATCGATTCGAGCGCGGCGTCATTGATCTGCGCAAATTTTCCACAGCCGTTTTCGGCCATTGTGCCGCCGGGTTTGCGGGTTTCGTTGATGTTGCCAAAGGTCCTGACGAGAAGTTGGTAAATGACCGGACGCTTGGTTTCGTCGCAGTTTGCCAGCTCGCTCATGCCGATCAACAAAACACCAATTGCAAGATGCTGCCAAGTCATGGTTATGCGTTACGGGCGGATTGGGATGGTTTGTCGTTGCCGACGCTCAGCGTGAAGAGTGCCGCAACAAGCATGCAGATGCCGCCGATGACGACCGCATTGAGTCGGCTGAAATCTTCAAATTTTTCCATCACTCGGCTCAGAACGATCGCGACGAGGATTTGCGGGATGACGATGAAAAAGTTGAAAATCCCCATGTAGACCCCCATGCGATTCTCGGGCAAAGCATTGGAAAGCATGGCGTAGGGCATGGAAAGGATCGAGGCCCATGCGATGCCGATGCCGGTGAAACAGACCCATTGCAGGATCATCGGATCGCGAACGATGCCGACCGCTGCAAGACCGAGGCCGCCGGCGAGCAGTGAGAAAAAGTGGATCCACTTTGCGGAGAAAATTCTACCGAGCCACAACAAGGCCATGGCAAAAACAAAGGCGACCAAATTGTAAACGGCGAAGCAGTTGTTGGCGAGGTCGATGCCGTCCTTGTACAGCTTCGATCCGGTATCTTCCGCCCCCATGATGTTGCGGGCAACCGCAACGGTGAAGAAGATCCACATGCAAAAGAGCCCCATCCAGGTGAAGAACTGCACAAAAGCCAGCTGCTTCATGCGCAGCGGCATGTGTTTCAAGGCATCGAAAATTTCACCTAGGCCGCTTTTTTCCTTCTTGGGTTCGTCAGACGCGGGCGGATGTTCCTTGGTGGTGAACACCGTCCACAACACCGACAGCAAAAACACAATTGCGCCGACCGTGAAGGCGATGTGCACGGTTTTGGGGATGGCCTGCCCCACCCCCGTGTCGGCACTCACGCCGCAATAATCGCGAAGAAATCCTGGCAGCTTCGATGCGATCACCGCGCCCGCGCCGATGAAAACCGACTGCATCGCAAAGCCCACAGTGCGCTGTTGTTCGGGCAAAAGATCCGCCACAAACGCACGGAATGGCTCCATGCTCACATTGACCGAGGCGTCGAGGATCCAAAGCAATCCTGCCGCCATCCACAAAGTGCCCGAGTGCGGCATGAACAGCAAAGCCAAGGAAGAGAAAATCGCACCGATGAGGAAATAAGGACGGCGTCGACCCCAGAACGGATGCCAAGTGCGGTCACTCATGGCACCGATGATTGGTTGCACGATCAGACCGGTCAGTGGCGCGGCCAACCACAGCAACGGCAATTCGTTTTCTTTGGCACCGAGGTACTCATAGATCGAGGACATGTTGCCCATCTGCAGGCCCCAGCCAAATTGGATCCCAAAGAATCCAAAGGACATGTTCCAGATTTGCCAAAACGAAAGTCGGGGTTTGTCGGTCATGAGGTGATTGGGTTGTTGCGCTAACAAACTACCACGCTGCCCGGGCATCACGGCAAGCCCACACGCGCGATTCGAACAATTTGGCGGATTTCGTTAAACCTCCGGCCGATCGCAACATCAGCCCCTGCCCTTTGCCTTTTCCTCCCTAATGACCAGCAGCGCATCGTACAGGCCAAACAGCAGCGTGAAGAGGGTCAGCACCGCGCAAGTCCCCCACCAAAGCAGAAAAAACAGCGGCCCGGATGCCAGCCACGCATCGAGCAACCCCATGCCAACGGCGATCATGCCCAGCGAAGCGATCAGGAAAAAACCCAGCCAGCGACGACGCGCCGAACGATCGTGCAAGATCCCTTTCGCGATCTGTTTGCTGTCATCCCAATGTTCGTTTTCGCGCATCACCTACCTGTGCCAAAGCGGACCAAGAAATTCGAGATACCATGCCCAAAGCTTCCAACCTCCGAAGGCCCAGGTCAGAGCACCCATCGCAAGAAAGGGACCAAAGGGCAGCTGCCTGCCAAAGCCGATGCGGCCGATGAGGGCTGCAATCAAGGCAAAGATCGACGAGGCAAATAACGCAAACAACACGCCCGACCAACCGAAGAAGGCACCGATCATGCCCATCAGGTGCACATCGCCAAAGCCCATCGCCTCGCGCGGAATCACCACCGAACTCGCCGTGCCTGAAAGCGAACGCAATTTTTCAATCGAATGCTTTGCGCCGTCGGGCAACTCGATCTCTGTTTCCCGAATCACCAGAGTGCCTGCAGCATGACTCTTGCCGTCGATGCAAATTTCGCCGGTTTCGATGATCAAGCGATCGCTCTTGCGCGAAAACAAATCCCACCACGGAATCGGCTCACCATCGATCACAAAGCTGAGCGGTTCGCTCTCGCCGACAGGCTCCCTGAGCTCCCATGCAACGGGCGATTGAAACTTCATCGCCTTCTTGCCAAAGGCCAATTTCCCCAACTCGACCACCGCCCACAAACCGAAAAATCCAACGGTCCAGCCGAGCGCCGATTGAATCAGAGCCTCGCGCCATGTGTCGCCGCCATCCGCCATGTGCGGAAAATTCGGCCACACGACCGCCGCAAGCACACCGATCGCCGACCCCGCCCAAGTGAAGGACACGGGAATGATCAAATGATCGGCATCGATGAAGCTGATGGCCACCAGCAAGGTCACCAAAACGAAAAGAAACAGCGCTGCCTGCGGCGGAAAAAATTTCCATGATGCGAAAAACCCCAGCGCCGTGAGCAACTCGACCAAAGGGTAGCGCATCGAAATTTTGCAGGCGCACTTTGCGCATCGTCCGCGCAGCCACAACCAACTCAACACGGGAATGTTCAACCACATCGGTATCGGCTCTTTGCAATGCGGGCAAAACGATCGCCGAGGCTGGTTCACCGACATGCCCAAAGGCACACGATAAATCACCACATTCAGAAACGAACCGATGCAAGCGCCGATCAAAATGACCGGAATCAGCCAAAGCCAATGATCGAATGCGGGAAGCTGCAAAGTGAAACCATTCAAGCCTGCGCGCAGGGGCTGACAAGAACAATGCCCAGCGTCGAATCATGCACGATATCGCTGAAAGATGCCGGAATCGTTCGATATTTCACATCTGGGCTTGTTTTTAACTGAGAATGGGTGATTGCCTTGTTTCCCGACCGCCCAGGCTTCCCGCTTTTCCGCGCCGGTTTTTTCACACGCCTCATGGACACACCTCCTTTCTCAGAACTCGGATTGCCGCCCGCCCTGCTCTCCGCCATCGAAACGCTTGGTTACGAGCGCCCCTCGCCGATCCAAGCCATGAGCATTCCTCCAGCGCTCGAAGGTCACGACCTGCTCGGACTTTCCGCGACCGGTTCGGGCAAAACCGCCGCCTTCTCGCTGCCCGCTCTGGCCTCGGTCGACACCGCCGCGCGCTTCCCGCAGGTGCTGATCCTTTGCCCGACCCGCGAGCTCGCGGTTCAAGTCTGCGAAGAGGTTCACCGCCTCGGCGCAAAAATGAAGAACCTTCACGCAACTCCGGTTTACGGCGGCGCGCCGATGGACCGTCAGCTTCGCGCCCTGCGCGACGGCGCGCACGTTGTGGTCGGTACTCCCGGTCGTTTGCTCGACCACCTGCGCCGCGGGTCCTTCGATCCCTCACGCGTCCGCATGGCCATCCTCGATGAAGCCGACCGCATGCTCGACATGGGCTTCAAGGAGGAAATGGACGAACTGCTCGCGGCACTGCCCGCCGAGCGCCAAACACTTTTCTTTTCGGCCACGATGAGCCCCGGCGTTTCGCGCCTGATCAAAAGTTTCGGAAAAAACCCGAAGGTCATCGAGATCCAACAAAAATCCCGCACGGTCTCGACCGTCGAGCAATCGTATTTCGAAGTTCGCCAACGCTCGAAGGTCGAAGTGCTCTCGCGCATCCTCGACATGAACCCGCCGCGCCTCGGCATCATCTTCTGCAACACGAAGCGCTCGGTCGACGAATGCACCGAGGACCTCATCAACCGTGGCTACGCCGCCGACCGACTCCACGGCGACATCACCCAGCAAATGCGCGAACGCGTGCTGAAACGCTTCCGCGACGGCGCGGTCGAGCTGCTCGTCGCCACCGATGTCGCCGCGCGTGGTTTGGACATCGACGAAATCGACATCGTTTTCAATTACGACCTGCCCACCGACCCGGAAGACTATGTCCACCGCATCGGCCGCACCGGCCGCGCCGGTCGATCGGGTCGCGCGGTGAGCTTCGTGTATGGCCGCGACATCTACCGCCTGCAATCGATCGAACGCTACACGCGCCAAGTCATCAAACGCGAACGCATCCCCTCGGTCGAACAAGTCGAAGGCCGCCGCGCCGATCTCATTTTTGAAAACCTCCGCGAGCGACTCGAAAGCGGAAAGTTCGATGCCTATCAGGACAACATCGACCGCCTCCTCGAACAAGGCCACACGCCCACCGACATCGCTGGCGCACTCGTCACGATGCTGCGCGAAGCGAGCGGACGCGAAGGATCGCCGATCGAAGAAGATCGGGAGCCGGAAAAACCCGCACGCAGCGGAAAAGTTCGCGACGCACGACCCTTCGAACGCGAAGAGCGCGGACCCAAATCGGATCGCCCGAAAGCCGGTGGCAAATTCGAGCGTGGCCCGATCCCGCACGAGGCGGGCATGACCCGCATGTTTGTTTCTCTCGGCAAAACCCACGGCGTGCTGCCCAAGGACATCGTCGGCATGATGTACCGCGAAGCAGGACTTCCCGATGGCAGCCTCGGTCGCATCACGCTTTTCCCGAAACACGCTCTCGTCGATGTGCCCGAGCAATTTGCCGATCAGGCGATCCGCAACACCCGCAATTCCAAACTCCGCGGCAAAGCCTTCCGCATGGATGTGGATCGCGGCCCTGTTTAAAAAATCGAGATTTGGAAAATCACCACCGATGCGCGGCCACAAACGCGCTTGCGGTTGACCCATCGCAGGTCGGCTCATAAGATTTTCCCGCATCATGAATCCCACCACAACAGCCTACGGCACATGGAGCGGCGGACGCTTCATGCATTTCGGCGAAACCCTCGACGAAACCCGCTTCATCCAGTGCATCGAGACCGCTTACGAATCCGGCATCCGCACTTTCGTCACCTCGGATGTTTATGGAAATGGCAAGGCCGATGAACTGCTTGGCCGTGCACTCAACGGCATCGACCGCTCGACTTACTCGCTGGTCGGCATGATCGGCCACGATTTTTATCAAGGTCAGCGCCAAGGCGCTCGCGGTTATCCTCGTTTCACGGATCCGGAGCTTCGCGGACCCGAGGGCTTTGCCGACTTCGTGCAAATGGCGACTTCGAAGGAACTCGAACGCTGCGGCAGCGATCACTTCGACTTGCTGATGCTGCACAACCCCGATGAGAGCGGCTACACGAACGAGACGCTTTGGCAGGCGATGAAGTCCGCCAAGGACCAAGGCCTCACCCGCCTGCTCGGCATCGCGCCCGGCCCGGCCAACGGCTTTTCACTCGACCTCGTCGGTGCCTTCGAGCGATTCGGCGATCTGATCGATTGGGCGATGCTGATTCTCAATCCGCTCGAGCCATGGCCGGTCGGACTCACCCTTCCCGCCTGCGAAAAACATGGCGTGAAAGTCATGACCCGCGTCGTCGATCACGGCGGCGTGTTTCA
>CAYQRP010000051.1:0-7434 GCA_964419815.1 uncultured Luteolibacter sp.
CTGCTTGCCACCGCCCAGCGAAACGGACTCGGCATCGATTGGTAATTTTTTCATCCGCCATGCACCTCGTCGCCATCGTCGCCATGACCACCGATCGTGTGATCGGCCGCAATGGCGCGCTGCCATGGCACCTGCCCGATGACCTCGCATTTTTCAAACGCACCACGAGCGGACACCCGATTGTGATGGGCCGCAAAACATTTGAGTCAATCGGCCGCCCTCTGCCCAAACGCCGCAACATCGTGCTCACCCGCGATCCGAATTGGTCATCACCCGGCACGGAAGTCATTCACAGTCCCGATGAACTCGCAAAACTTTCGGGCATCGATGGCACAGTCTACCTGATCGGTGGCGCCGAGATCTATCGGGCATTCCTTCCGCTGACCGACGCTTTTCTCGTCACTCATGTGCGCGAACCCCACGCCGGCGACACCTACCTGCCGCGCTTTGAAGATGAGTTTCCCCACTCGACGCTCATCGAGACACATCCGCAATTCGAGATCCGCCGCTGGACGCGCGAGGCACTTTGATCCGGCTCACTCGCCGATCCAACTCAAGCGCAACAACTCGCGCAACCTCTCGGGATCGGTCGCGGATGTCTTGGCCACAAATCCGCGGGCATGCGCGAAATGCACATCGTCGCATTGCTCAATGCGAGTGAAGTCGAGGCGCGGATGATCATTGTGACGCGAAAGTCCGAATCCCTTGCCGCGACGATCCGGGTACACCAGACCCACAATCCCACCGCCTTCGGGATGTTGCATAATAAATCTTCCGACACCCGCCGAGGGTTCGTCGGGCAGCGGATCCGTGCGCGGCAGATAAAGCACACGAAATGATTCGCCGCCGCTCTCGATTTCCCAAAATTCGCTTGTTTTCTCGATAAAATTCAATCGCTTGCGCAAGCCCTTGATGTAGGCCAGCAGATCTTCACCGATCCATTTCATCATCTTCCACAAGACCGATCCCTTATCGAGCCGACACGACATCGCAAAGCGCCGCAGCAGGGTGACGTCGACGGGCGAATTCATCTTCGCGAGCGTGTCGCGTCCGATTCCAAGCCACCGCGATGTTTCCTGCGGTCCGCGTGTGTCAAGCCACTCGGCTGGTTCAAGCCAATCGCAAAACGATCGGGCATCGTCGTACAAACCCAAGTGCTGAAGCACCAAACTCAGCGAGCAAAGCGGCTCATGGTCGCGTGGAAATTGATGATGATCGAAATTTCCAAGCTCAGGCTGATGCTCGCCGCCGACATCGACGACTGCAATCGTCGGATCGGCCAGATCGGCAGCCGTCGGATCCCTTCGCACGATCGGTACCGGGCTCACTGCCAACAGCACACAGCAAGCAAGAAACTCGTCCTTATGCGAACTGCCGGGATGGGTGACGATGAGCGAATATTTCATGCGGGTATTGAAAGAAACGAAATTAATACGAAGGAGTGATCAGCTGCAACCTCAAGCAGGAAGATTTTTCAAACACGTTGCAGCTCACTCACCCGCCACCTCGTCCTTAACCGCCGCGTTTCTCGTCGCCAGCACCTTGTCCACACGGATGCTGTCCATGTCGACCACCTCAAAACTCCACTCGCCCGCGCACACGCGATCGGCCTCAACGGGAATGCGGCCAAGTTCTTTGACCAACCACCCCGACACAGTTTGAAATTCATCTCCGCCACCTTCAGGCAGCACGAAACCCTCAAGCCTTTCGGGCAATTTCTCAATTTCAAATAGCCCGTCAATCAACCAGCTTCCATCTTCGCGTTGACGCACCGGCATCGCCATCTGCTCCTCCATCGAAGGCACATCGCCGACGATGGTTTCCATCAGATCGATGAGCGTCACCATCCCCATCACGCTTCCAAACTCATCCAAAACCAAGGCCGCGCGCTGGCCGGTCTTGCGAAAAGTCTCAAGCAAAAGGCTCGCCTTCTGGGTCTCGGGCACCAGCAGCGGGGCATGCATGATGGCGGCAAAATCCACCGACTTCCGCTCGGCAAGCTGACCGTAAATGTCCTTGATCGACACCATGCCGACCAGATTCTCGCGGCGTCCCTGATACACTGGGAAAATCCCCTGGGTGCTGCCCATGATCACCGGCCACACGTCCTCGTGTTTCGCGTCCTTTTCGATCCACAAAATTTTCGGACGCGGAATCATGATGTCGTAAGCAACGAGTTTTTCAAAACCGATCACCCGCTCGATCATTTTTGATTCCATGCGGTTGATCGTTCCGGTGGTCATGCCCTGCCTCACCAGCACCGTAAGTTCCTCCCGCGAAATGCCGCCCTCATCCGTTTCACGAACACGAAAAAATTTCAGCAAGGCGCCAGTCGACCAGGAAAGCAGACTTACCGCGGGCGATGCGGCATTCGAAAGCGCGGCCATCGGCCCCGACATCGCACTGGCGATCGCCTCGGGGTAATTCATCGCCAAACGCTTCGGCACAAGCTCGCCGATCACGAGTGACAGGTAGGTAAGCACGCCGATCACGAGCACCAGCGAGACAGGCTTGGCGTATTCACCGATCATCGGAATGACCGTGAGAATTTCCGCGAGCTTGCTGGCGACCGTGCCGCTGCCCAAAGCACCGGCAACGATGCCGACCAGCGTGATGCCGATCTGCACGGTCGATAGGAAACGATTGGGCGATTCGGACAATTTCAAAGCCCTCGCAGCCCCGCTGTCACCTTTTTCCGCCCTCGACTGCAGCAAGCCCTTGCGCGAGGAAACGATGGCAATCTCGGTCATGGCAAAAACGCCATTCGCTAAAAGAAGCACCAGAACGATGGAAATTTCTAACAGAGCTGAGTTCATGAATCAGGACAAGACACTTGCGGGGAGAATCTGCCAAGATCCGCTTGCGTGTCAAAGAATGCTTTAGCGCAAAGTCATCCAAATCACCATCGCCGCTGTTAGAAACACCAGCAACGCAAAGCCCTTTCGCAACCGATCCTCCGCGAGTCGCGCGGCAATTTTCCCTCCGATCAATACCCCGCCCACCGCGATGGAGGAAAAAACCAGCGCCATCATCCACGGCACGCGCGCGGTTTCGAGATGCCCAAAAAATCCCGCAGCGGAATTGGCAGCAATCACCGCAAGCGATGTGCCGGTTGCCACCCGTTGGGGCAGACGCGCAAATTTCACGAGGGCAGGCATCAACAAAAATCCTCCGCCCACGCCGAGAAATCCGGTGAGCACTCCCACACCAAAGCCCGCCGCCAAACAACGCAGCGGCCGACACTCGGCTTCGGGCTGATGCGCGGATGCGGGCACCAGAATCGTCCTCAAGCCCAGCACAATCATCACCCCCGCAAAGGCAAGCATCAAGGCATTGGCAGAAACCAAAGGCGTCAGCGTCGCACCCAGAGTCGCACCCAACATTCCGGAAACGGCAAACATCATGGCCGCTTTGAGATAAACCTCACCCGCTCGCGCCCGTTGCCATGCGCCCGCTGTGGCTGCTGCGCCAACCACAAGCAAACTCAGAGCCACCGCCTCACGCGGTTCAACGCCTGCCAAATAAACCAAGACTGGCAGTGTCAAAATGCTGCCACCGGAACCTGTCAAACCAAGGACAAGCCCAATGCCAACCGCACCCAACAACGCCAACGCGTTCATGATCTCAATGCCGCAGGGATCTCACCGTAAGCGCCGTCGACATGCACCACCTCGCGCCCACGACTGGCGAGGTAAGCGGTCGCAATCGCCGCCCGCAATCCGCCCGCGCAATGAACATACAAGGGTGATGCGGCTGGCAATTCATCAAAGCGCGCCGCAATCCGCGTGTAGGCAATGTTTTTGGCTCCCGCAACGTGACCCGCGTCAAATTCATCGGCGCCACGCACATCAAGCACTGGACAGCCCGCTTGCAGGTCGCGCGTTGAAATCCTCGGATAGCTGTTCACTGCATCGACCACCGTCAAGGCCTCATCGGCCAAGATCCACGCTTCGATCCGATCAAGACCGATTCGGATCAGTTGCCGCACCGCTTCATCCAACTGCGCCTCATCTTCGAGCAACAAAAGAATTTCTGCCCCTTCATCGACATAAGATCCGGCAGCCACCGAAAGCTTTCCGCCCGGCATCGGCGCAAACAGGGATCCCCTCACATGCCTTGCCGCAAAAGCGGCGCGATCCGACCTCAAATCAAGAATCACGCGGTCATTTTTTTCTATCCACGATCCAAGCTGATCCGCGCCGATCCGCTTAGGTTGCGGCAAACTAGCATTCGGCAAAAGCGCAGGCCCCAGGCGATTGTCGCGCTTCATGCGCGCAAAATATCGGGGCGGTTCGGGCTGACCCTGCAAGATGTCGCGAACAAATGCGTCTTCGCTGTCGTTCAGGGCCTGACGAAAGGCCGGATTGAATTTTCGTTCATATCCCAAAACGCTGTTGGCAATTGCGCCAAGTGCCTTGCCGCATGCGCTTCCCGCACCGTGCGCGGGAAGGATTTGCAAATGCCCGGGCAAGTCCGTTGTTGCGCGCAGGCTGCGGTAAAGTGTGCGCGCGCTGGGTTCCATGACCCCAGCCTGACCCGCCGCGCTTTCCAACAAATCCGGACGACCGACATCACCAACAAAAATGAAATCGCCAGTCAAAAAAGCAATCGGCTCGTCCGCGCCCCCACCCATGTCGGTGACGAGATAACTCATGTGCTCCGGCGTGTGACCGGGCGTGAGCAGCGCCTTGAACTCGATGTTTCCCACACGAAAGGTATCGCCATCTTTGAGAAAACGCGCATTGGCATGACCCTTCGCCCATTCGAACTGCCAATCGGGTCCACCCTCCTCCGACAGATACGCCAGCGCACCATGCCGCTCCATCAATTCACGAGCGCCACTCAGGTAGTCGGCATGAATGTGCGTCTCGGCGACCGCAGTGATGCGAAGACCGTTCTCTTTTGCCAAATCAAAATATCGATCAAGGTCCCGCTCAGGGTCGATCACGATCGCTTCACCACTGCGTTGGCAGCCGATCAGATATGCGTTTTGTGCGAGAGACGAGTCGGTGATTTGTCGGAGAAACATGACGAAGAATGGTTGAGATCAAATGGAACAGGAATTGCCGGCACACTTGATTCCGGATCTCTGGTTCCATGGCATTTTGGCCAACAGCATCGCCATGCCGCACCAGTCGGTGATGCCTGCAAACACCAAACCCGCACCCACAAACGCGCTCAATCCGTAAAACCCGGAATGCACCCAGGTTCCCAACGCGACGCCGATCAGCACCATCATGCCCGCCGCAATGCGTACCTGCCGCTCGAGCGACATCGCTTTCGCGCCACGAACAACCGGCAGACCTTCGCTCTCCCAGCCCATCACGCCACCCTCGAGTACGGCGAGATTTTCACAGCCTGCTGCCTGCAGCTTCTGATACGCCTGCTCGGCACGCTTGCCGCTGCGACAGATCAACACACAACGCTCGGCCCCGCTGGCAGCGGACCTCACCGCCCCTGCATCAAGCCGGTCAAGCGGCATCAATTGCGAACCCTCGATGTGGACTTCTCCGTGTTCCGCCGGCGTGCGCACATCAATCAGTGAAACACGCTTGCCGGATGCGATTTCGGAGCTCAGTTGCTTGGATTGGATCTTCATGGTGATGGAATCGATGTATTTCATCATATAACCATATGGTTATGCTTGCAAGTCAAATTTTTCATGTTATTTGTTTTTCCATCAATGAAACTTCGCCCCGACCAACTCGAACGCGTGGCCGCCATGTTTCGCGCTTTTGCGGAACCGACCCGTCTGGCGATCCTGCAGGAGCTGAAATCGGGCGAACTCAGCGTTTCGGCCATTGTCGAGCGACTCGATTCCAGTCAGGCCAACATTTCCAAACAGCTCAAACTGCTGCACGAAGCAGGCCTCGTCACGCGCCGCAAGCGATCAACTCAAGTCCTCTACGCGATCTCGGGACCCATGGTGTTCAAAGTCTGCTCGCTGGTCTGCGACAAACTGAACCTCGACACGCGAAAAATTTCGAAGTTGAAGTTCTAGTTTTAATCACAAAGTGCCTTTGGGCCGATTTTCAAAACTTCGGAATCAGAATCTCCGGCACATCGGGAATCTTCTCACGCGCCTCCATCAAGGTGCCGACATCGCCGGACCAGCCATAATATAGGGTCTGCCACTTTCCATCCACCTTGCGAAGAACGGCGAGAAAATCCAATTCCATCTCATCGGCCACTTCCTCCGGAAAGGGCTTGCCGCTTTTTGGACTCACATGCCCCGACAGCTTGACCCAGTCTTTGTAGAGCGCGACCGAACCTGTGAAAATTACCTCCGTCCCTGCGCGTTTTGAAACAGGACCGCGCATGGCATCCATGATGGCTTTCCGCTCGGGGCTGCCGATTTTGGGTTCGGTCACCTTGTCTTGAGCTGCGACTTCCTTCTTCACCGCTTTGACAATCGCCGCTCCGCTTTTTTCGTAAATGCGACCCTCACCATCGGATGCCGAAAGGTTTTCGAAAGAGCTCGGCGAGATGAAACGAATTTTCATTTTCTGCGGTCCGGCATCGCCGACATGAATCAATTCATCGCCGATCAGTTTCCAAGTACCGGAGCTTTTGCCGACGGTCTGCTGATCATCTTCGGGCCCTCTCACGATTTCGGTGATGCTGACAAAGCTGCCGTCCGCCTTGTAAGTGATGGTGTCCGAGTATCGGCCATAAGATGTGCTCCACTCACCAATCATGTCGGGAGCGGCAATCAGAGAAGCACTTGAAACGGTCAGAGCGATAAGGCTGCGGATCATGGGTTTGATGATGTTCATGTTTTTTTGAATGATGTTTTATAAGGCGATATTGTTTCGGGCCTCAGAAGCCCGAAACAATATCTACTGCGTATATTCATATGAATACACGAATCCATCGCCCCTCGACAAGCACCTTTTTCCCCAATGACTGATGACCATTAGCCGATGACTTTTCTCACCTCATCATCTCCTCGATCCGCTTTTCCGAAACCTTCACCGGGCAGGGCAGATCGGGAGCAAAGACGGTCACGCGCCAGTCTTCCAGCATCCAGCCGATTTCCCATAGCGCGGGGTTTTCAGGATCTTTCTTCCATCTCTCATGCCAAGGCACCCAAAGCCGACGAACGCGCTCCATTTTTTCGAGATCCTTGGCCAAGGGCAGTGACTTGATCCGCCCCAGCCGCGAGCGGATCGCCTTAAGCCTCCTTGGATAATCACGCAGGCCCGCATAACCCGCACGCCACGCAAAACGTTCACGCAGCAACCATCCGAGTTGCTCGTCAAGATCCGCCGCCACCACACCGAGATTGCGATCGGCACGATGCTCATCAATCCACCCGTGGATCCCTGTAAGCGCGTCGACCACTTCGTCGAGCGTTGCACCGATGGCCTTGGCCGCATCGAACCAATGACCTCGTCGCGATTTTCCGAGTTCACGAAACTCATCCGGCGATCG
>CAYQRP010000052.1:0-7422 GCA_964419815.1 uncultured Luteolibacter sp.
CACGCCGACGAACTCACCCTCCTCCGCGCCATGCAGGGACGGAGGAGTGTTTGGTGAGAAGGAGTTTCAAGGTTCAAGAGAAGACAGAAGAAGCTAGAAAATATGCCGCTTCTTCATAGGCAGGGATCTTTGTCCATAAAAGTCTGCTTGATGAATCTCTAATGATCCCGGCTATCTTCTCTTGGATCTCGCCTCTTGAACTCTTGGATCTTTCCGGGTTGGCCGATACGACCCCTCAATGAATTTTTCTTCGTTTCGAAATTAGAATTTAGGATTTCGAATTTTCTTATAAGCTTCGCGCTTGGTAAGCGCGGCCACGGTAAAAAGTGGTACACCCGAAGGGACTCGAACCCCTAACCTTCTGATTCGTAGTCAGACGCTCTATCCAATTGAGCTACGGGTGCATTGCGCGTTGCGCGGGGGAGGAAATGAGCCCGTTTTGCGGGCTGATGTCAAGGATTTTGCAAAGCCTCGCCCAAAAAAGCGCGGGAGTGGGATCAGCCTTGAATGAGGAAGCCTTCGTCATCGAGCGCACAACCTTGCGGGAGTTCAAGGCCCTTAGTGTCGGCTGCGGGGCCAAAAACACGCGGTGGGGCGGATGATGAAAATTTCCATCCGGGAAGCAACTTGCCCCACGAGTTTTTGCGGTGGCCGTGTTGCGGGTCAAGCCCCTCGACGGGTGGAGGATCGGCCATCGACATCGCGATGACCAGACCATCAACCGCGAGGCAGGGGTAGTGTGCGCAGTCGCTTCGCTCGAGCGGCACAAGTGCCTGTGAAGCGAAATCGTAAAACGCAAATGGTTGCGGTGATGCGGGCGCGCTGCGGATTTTTTCGCGCAGGAAATCGCTGCCGACCCAGGGCACGCCATCGCTTGGGTTGAAGTGATCGAGGGTTCGAAGTTTTGCATGGAAACGTTTGGCAAACCCGCGCGTGAGTCCGTCGAGCTCATCGATGAGCGGATCGCCTTTGAGCATGTGGAATGGTTGACCTCGTTGCAGGGCGTTGATCATGCCGATCTGGTGGCCGTTGATCGATATGCGGCACTGCGGAAAATTTTGCCGGGCAAAGCGTTGGGCAATCGCCTCGGTCGAGGCCGCCATGATGCCGTTGCGAACGCTTGATGCGTCAGTGCCCTTGGCGGCAAGCGTTTCACCAAAGGCAATGCGAATGCCGCCTGGGTTGCGACGAGGAAATTTTTTGAAATAGCAATTGCGTTCGAAGGAAAAAATCGAGCCCCAAGATCCGTCACACCATACTGGGATCAGCGGATGGCCAGCCTTGCTGGCAATCAATTCGAAGCCACGCTGCAGCGTGCAAAGCGTGCCGGTGCGGGTGAGCTGGCCTTCGGGAAAAAGGCAAACGACTTGGCCTTTTTTCAATGCCTTGATCACTTCGCGGATCGCTTCGAGCGGTTGGTCGCGGCGGATGTTGACCGTGCCAAAAATGCCGGTGAACCAACGGATCACCGGACTGGCGATGAAGGCCTCATCCATCACAAAGCGGATCGGTCGCGGGCATGCGGCGGAGAGAAAAAACGCATCGGCAAAGGTTACATGATTTGGCAGCAGCAAAACACCGCCGCTTGCGGGCACGCGTTCGGCATGCACGGCACGCACGCGATAAACGAGACGGATGCCCACGAGAAACACCAGGCGTATTGTGGCCACCATCAGCGCAAAAGCCGACTGCCGCCACCGACAGAGATTCGAGCCTGACGCTTCATCATTCATCTTCTGCATCTTATGGGCACGAGCGCGGCGCGACAAGGGCAGGAATCAGCCCAGCGTGATGCCAACCGGGCAGTGATCCGAGCCATGCACATGCGGAAGGATGTCGGCGCTGGCGACATTGGAAACAAATGAATCGGAGACGCCGAAATAATCGATGCGCCACCCGACATTTCGTTCGCGCGCGCCGGCGCGGTACGACCACCACGAGTAAGCCGAAGTTTTTTCCGGATGATGATGACGAAATGTGTCGCGAAATCCTGCGTCGAGCAGCTTGCTAAAGCTTTGTCGTTCCTCGTCAGAAAATCCCGGGCTGCGGCGATTGTCGTTTGGCCGGGCGAGATCGATTTCGTGATGCGCTACATTCAGGTCGCCGCAGAAAATCACCGGCTTGCGGCTGGCTTCTTTCACCAAGTGCTCGCGAAATGCCTCGTCCCAATCCAGTCGGTAGTCGAGTCGGCGCAGCTCATCCTGCGCGTTGGGCGTGTACACATTCACGAGGATGAAGTCCGCATACTCAAGTGTCAGAACGCGACCTTCGCGATCGTGACGCTCGACACCGAGGCCAATTTTCACATCGAGCGGTTTTTCGCGCGTGAACACCGCGACGCCTGAATAGCCGGGCTTTTCCGCCGAATTCCAAAAATCATGATAGCCAGCAAGCTCGAGTGGCAACTGCACTTGTTCGGGACGTGCCTTGGTTTCTTGAAGGCACAAAATGTCGGGATTTTCAGTCGCAACAAAATCACCGAAGCCCTTGCCGATCACCGCGCGGATGCCATTCACATTCCATGACAACAATCTCATGCCCGCGACGATTCCGAAGATGGGCCGCTTTGACAAGCGGACATTGCCTCATTCATCGATCGACGCTGCGCCGGATTTTTTACGCTCTCTTGCCTCGCGGAAAAATGATTGAAGCAAGTCGAGGCATTCGCCGCCCATGATGCCCGAAACCACTTCGCAGCGGTGGTTGAGCGGCGGATTGGATTCCAGCAGGTTGATCCATCCGCCCGCCGCGCCCGCCTTGGGATCGGGGCAGCCAAAAACCACCCGCTCGGGGCGGCAATGGACAATCGCGCCGGCACACATCGGACATGGTTCCTTGGTCACATAGAGCACGCACTTTTCCAGCCGCCAATCGCCGAGGCTTTGTTGTGCGGCGGTGAGGGCAAGCATCTCCGCATGGGCGGTCGCGTCCTTGAGAGTCTCGACCTGATTCCATGCGCGGGCAATGATGCGACCTTCGTGCGTGACCACTGCGCCCACCGGCACCTCGCCAGCCGCGCGAGCCTTGTGCGCCTCGCGCAGCGCCTGACCCATGAAATAGGCGTCGCTGTGGAGGTCAATGATCGGTGGCTCGTCAATCATGCGCGCAGACTAGCACCTCTTCGCGGTCAACGCACGCGGATTAAGCAATGGGCATTGGTCAAAATCATCGATGCGCAACGCGCAATTCAACCAATGGTCAAATTTTCCGCATGAAGCACTTTGTTTGCACGTAGCCGATTCCATTCTCGCTGCAAAACCATCATGAAAATCCAACATTTCACATCCGCCCGCATGATCATTGCCACCGCGCTCGGGCTGGCACTCATGCCCTGCGCGGCACAAGAAGACACAAGCATGCCCGAACGCATGCGTGAGCGATCGAAGCAGATTCAGGATAAAATGTCGCAACACTTTCATCGCGCGTGGAGCGGGATGAAGGAGGCCATGCCAGGACGCAAAGGGTGGAACATGGCCGAGGCGTCAATGGATTTGCGCGAGCAAAATGATTGTTATGTCATGCGACTTCACCTGCCCGACCGCGACATTGAGCAGGTAACTGTAGATATCACCGACGGTCGAGTTTTGCGCGTGAGCGCGCCTGCCAGTGACAAATTGGGTGCTTACGAGCAGAGTGTGACGCTTGAGGGTTTGGCATCTGATGCAAAAGCTGAAATCGAACGGCGGCAGGACAAAGGGCTCGTGATCGTGCGCGTTTCCAAAACCACGACCGAGAAAAAACCTGCACCAGATGCAGCTGCGCCACCGACAAAAGAATTGCCCGCATCAAATGACCCGTGGGATTTGCGAATGCTCGAGCACATGCGCCGCATGGGACGCGAGATGGATAAGATGCTTCACGAGCAGTCGGATGAAATATCACGCGGGCCCAGTGGTCCGCATTGGTTGGGTCGATCTTCATTCGACTCGGCGTATGACCTGCAGGAAGAAGACGATCGTTATGTCGTGCGCGCGTACATGCCCGCGCGCAATGCGGAGCAAGTCAAAGTGAGCATTCGTGGGCAGAATCTGATCATCGAAGCGCGCGCGGAAAGATCGCAGGAAACCGAAGATGGCAAAACCATGATGCGGCACATGTGCGATTATTCGCAAATGATCAGCCTGCCAGGGCCGGTGGACGAAAGCCGCATGGAAATTGAGCGCCGAAAAGGCATGTTGCTGATTCGAATTCCGAAGCTCAAGGAATCTGCAGTACCTGCGGAAAAAGCACAAGAATGATGAGTTTTTTGCGTGCCATGCGGGCCGATCAATGGTTCGTATCAGCTGTGTGACGAAGGCTCATTTCCAACAACGCATCATTGCTCCTTCTCTGCTGGCTGCGGATTTTTCGCGGATTGGCGAGGAGGTCGCGCGCGCAGCTGCTGCGGGCGCTGACTGGATGCACCTCGATGTGATGGATGGTCATTTTGTCGACAACATTTCGTTTGGCCCTGCGATGGTGGAAACGGTGAACCGCTCGCATGACATTTTTCTCGATACCCACCTGATGATTTCGCGGCCCGATCATTACCTTCAAAGGTTCATCGATGCCGGATCCGATCTCATCACCGTTCATGTCGAGGCAGATCATGATGTTGGTGAAACTTTGCGAAGAATTCGCGATGCAGGCCTGCAAGCGGGCCTCGCGCTTAATCCCGCCACGCCGATTGAAAAGGCCACGCCATTTTTTGAGCAAATCGACCTTTTGCTTTGCATGACTGTTGTGCCTGGTTTTGGGGGTCAGGCCTTCATGAGCGAGGTTCTGGAAAAAATATCTGCAGCTGCAATGCTTCGCAAACAAGGTGGACACACCTTTCACATCGAGGTCGATGGTGGCATCGACGCAGTCACGGCAGCGGCTTGTGCGGCGGCGGGTGCAAATGTGATGGTCGCCGGATCCTCAACTTTCCGTGCCCCCGACATGGCTGCCGCCATCCGCGCGATTCGCGACGCCTGATGCGGACTTGCCGCAGCTGAGCAAGCACGCTTCAATCGAGCCATGTCACGCCCCGATGGCCGTCAGCCCGATCAACTTCGCCCGATTTCCTTCATTCCGAATGTTGCCCCCCACGCGACCGGTTCGGTCCTGGTTTCATTTGGCGATACTCGAGTCATTTGCAGCGCGACGATCGAGGAGGATGTCCCGCGTTGGATGCGCGCGCAAAAGGTCGAGGGTGGATGGCTGACTGCCGAGTACTCGATGCTTCCCTACTCAACATTGGAACGAAAACCCCGCGATATTTCGCGTGGCAAGCTCGATGGTCGTTCGTCGGAGATTCAACGGCTCATTGGTCGCTCGCTGCGTGCGGTGGTCGATTTGAAAAAGGTGGGGCAACGCACGATTTGGATCGATTGCGATGTGTTGCAAGCCGATGGTGGCACGCGCACGGCTGCGATCAGTGGCGGATGTGTCGCTATGGCGATTGCGTTCAACAAGTTGATGAATCTGGGCAAGCTCAAAGACTTTCCGATCCGCAAGCTTGTTGCTGCGGTATCGGCGGGTATTCACGAAGGCATGCCGGTGCTCGATCTCAATTACGTAGAAGACAAGGGTGCTACGGTTGATTTCAACATCGTCATGACTGAAGCCCAGGAATTTGTCGAAGTTCAAGGCAGCGGCGAAGAAGCGGTGTTTACGGGTGAGCAAATGACAGCAATGCTTGATCTTTGCCGCAAGGGTGTGGATGAAATTGTTTCATTGCAAAAGGCGGCGATACTGACGGCAGACAAAGCCGCACCCGCGGATCTGTCGTCGTTGATGGCAGCTTTTAAGCGTTGAATATTTTTTGTTTTCAAAACGCTGTCAGTTGTCTGTGAACAAGTGCGGGGTTCTTGCGAAAAGAGTTTCGTTCGAGCCCGTGCAACAAACTTGCCAATGGTCTGTTGGTGCCAAGTCCACAACTTGTTATTCGCGTGGAACGTCAGTATTGATGCAGGGGAACACCGCTTTTCCTAACTTGTTCACACCATTAAGAAGATGATCTTATAAAGTCAAAAAAGAGATTCTTCTAAGAGCAAAAGAACAACCCCATGAGTTGGAATGCTCATGGGGTTGATTTGTTCGAAAATCAATCGACTCCAATGGATCAGAGAAGCATCATCGCGGGCTGTTCGATGAGTTTCTTTACCTCCGAAAGGAATTGCGCCGCCACGGCACCATCCACGACCCGGTGGTCGGCAGAGAGCCCAAGGTTCATGCGAAGGCCTGGAACGATTTGGCCGTTCTTGACGACTGGTTTTTCGATTGCTGCACCGACCGAGAGAATCGCGGCTTGCGGTGGATTGACGATCGCATCGAACGACTCGATACCCCAAGCGCCGAGGTTGGAAACGGTGATCGTGCCGCCGTCGAATTCATCGGGCTTGAGTTTTTTCTCTTTGGCACGAACGGCGAAGTCCTTCACGGCTTTGGAGATGGCCAGCAGGGATTGGGTTTCTGCTTGCTTGATGACGGGAGTGACCAAGCCATCCTCGACGGCGATGGCGACTGAGAGACCGATGTGTTTGAACTTTACGATGTGGTCGCCAGCAAACGAGGCATTGATCGCTGGAACGGTTTGGGCGGCGTTGATGACTGCTTTGAGGATGAAGTCGTTGACCGAGTATTTGTTGCCGTGGGTTTTTTCGGCTTGTTCGTTGACTTGTTGACGGAGCGCCATGAGCGGCGCGGCGTCCGCTTCCACGTGGAGATAGAAATGCGGAATGGTGACCTTGGATGTCAGCAAGCGCGAGGCGATCACTTTGCGCATGGAGCTCAATTCGATGCGTTCATCACCGTCCTTGGCGACAGGGAGAATTGCTTGGGCCGGAGCAGCGACAGGCGCGCTTGGTGCGGTGGCTTTGGATTTGACCGCGGCAGCCAGTGCTGAAGCAGCAAGTGCTTCGGCGGATTTTTTCGGTGCCGCGCTAGAGGATTCCACATCCGCCTTGACGATGCGTCCGGCAGGGCCTGTGCCGCTGATGGCTTGGAGATCGATGCCTTTTTCGGCAGCGATTTTGCGCGCAAGCGGCGAAGCCTTGATGCGGTCGCCCGTGTCGGAAATTGAAGCGACAGGGGCAGCAGCCTTTGTAGGAGCAGGCGCGCTTTGCGCCGAGGCGGCAGGAGCTGCGGCTGGCGCGCTCGCAGCGGGAGCGGCAGCCGAGTCGCCATTCATCACGGCAAGAATGCCGCCGATCACGGCTTTTTGGCCCTCGGCGACGAGAATTTCGCTGATCGTGCCATCGTCGAATGCCTCCATTTCCATGGTGGCCTTGTCGGTTTCGATTTCGGCAAGCACATCGCCGATCTCGACGCTATCGCCGACTTTTTTGTGCCATTTGATCACGGTGCCTTCGGTCATGGTGTCCGAGAGCTTGGGCATTTCAATGTTGATGGCCATGGGGGATAATTTGGAAGTGGCGGGAAGAATGGGAGAAATGGTTT
>CAYQRP010000053.1:0-7374 GCA_964419815.1 uncultured Luteolibacter sp.
CGGGCATGCCCATCGTCGGGCGGCCGCGGTGGATGTTGCCATCGCGGCCGCGCATCGGGCCTGCGGCCGAGCCGAGGTAGGTGCGGGTGCAGTCGATGAGTGGTTCGCCGAAGGCGGTGCGACCGGCCTGATCACGTATTAGCGGCGCAAAGAAATCCTGACCCGGGATCAGCGCGGTGCCGAGCGTGGCGCTGACCGCCTCCTGGCCTTTGCCCAGGTACACGCCGCCGACGATTTTGCCGGCCTTGTAGAGACTGGAGAGTTTGTTTTCCAGCAGGCGCGCGCGAAGCATCGAATGAAAAACCGAACGCAGAAATTTGCGGTTTGTCGCCACATCATCGTTGCTTGCGATCGGGTGTCCTTGTGCCACGGGCGAAGGATAGGAATTTCGAGAGGGGCTCTGCAACCGCATTCCGGCGATTCTATGCAATGCGCCGATTCCATGCGACGAGGTCCTCGTAGCGCAGCTGATCACCGCCGAAGAGGTCGAGCGCGCTGCCGACCGTGATGTCGATGAGGCCGCCGCTTGCGGTGTCGACCGCACGGAGATCGTCCATCGATGCGGCGCCGCCGGCATAGGTGATCGGAATTTTTCCCCAGCTTCCGAGCAGAGCGACGAGTTCGTGGTCAATACCGGCGCGCAGGCCTTCCACATCGGCGGCGTGAATGAGGAATTCCGCGCAATAGGGCGCTAGTCGATCAAGAGTAGTGTGTTTGACGGTGAGATCGGTGGGAGTTTGCCAGCGGTTCATTGCAACGACCCAGCCATCGGCATTGCGGCGGCAGGAGAGGTCGATCACCAATTTTTCCGCGCCGCAGGATTGGCTGATTTCCTCCAGCGCATGTGGCAGGAATTTTCCGCTCGAATCAAACAATGACGAGGTGACGATCACGTGGCTGGCTCCGGCGTTGAGCCATGCTTGGGCGTTGGTCGCGTTGATGCCGCCGCCGATCTGGAGTCCACCGGGCCATGCGGCGAGTGCTTCTTTGGCGGCCTTTTCGTTGCCGGGGCCGAGCATGATCACATGGCCGCCGCCGAGTTGGTCGCGACGAAAGCATTCGGCAAACCACGCGGGTGATTTTTCCGAGACGAAATTTTCCGCAGGTTGAGAACCGTCGCGAAGCGTGCCTCCGACGATTTGTTTCACGAGACCTTGGTGAAGATCGATGCAGGGACGGAACTTGGTCATTTATCCAATTTTTTCAGCTCAGAAAGGGATTGTCTGCGAGTTCGTCGCCGATGCTTGTTTGCGGGCCGTGACCAGAAAATACCGTGGTTTGCGGTGGCAGCGTCAAGAGGTGTCTGCGGATGCCGTCAATGAGTTGCGTCGTGCTTCCGCCCGGAAGATCGGTGCGGCCGACGGATCCGGCAAAGAGCGTGTCGCCCGCAAAAACCACATGGGCTTTCGGAATGTGAAAGGTCACCGAATCGGCGGAATGTCCGGGAACATGACTGCAGTGGATTTCGATGCCGCAGATGGTGAGGGGCGCGTTGACATCAATGAGCGAGTCGACCTCGAAAGGTTTGATTGCGATCGGCATCCCCCATGCGCGTGCCGCGTCTTCGAGAGTCAGGGCGCGTGAGTAAGCGGAAAACGCGTGAATTTTTGCTCCCTGTTTCTGCATGGCGGCGGCATCCGTCACATGATCGTAGTGTTGATGCGTGAGCAACAAGGTCTCCACGTTCAGTCCCTTGGATTCAAGCCATGTTGCGATGCCTTCGGGTGCGTCGATGAGCAGATTGCCTTGGTCCGTTTCCAAGAGATAAGCGTTGGTTTGCACCATGCCGCCGGTGAAGCAGGTAATTTTCATGAATGAAGAAAAAAGAAATTCATTTCCCCGCGATCGGGCTGACGATCACGAGAGTCATTGGATGGGTGGCCGCTCATCGGGCGAATCCGATGTAGATGGCCAAAACAATGATGATGAGGCCCAAGCTTGCCCACTTGGCGTTTTTCCATGGGGTCATGTCGATGGTGTTGCCGCTGGTAAGCTCCCATGGCGTTGGGCGAGGTTTGGCTACTCCGATGGCAAGCATCACGACCACCAACAAGGCGAAGACCAATCCAAGGAAATGAAATTCATGAACACCCATGAGTGCCATCGGGCTGATGGAATTCGGGAGGAAATAACCCAGCGTGATGAGGGTCACGCCGAGGATCAGTCCGATGGTGCCGGCGATGGCGGGCACACGTCGATTCAGCATGCCGACCACCACCACGGCAAAGATCGGAATGAAGTAGATCCCGTTCATTTTTTGCAGGTATTTGAAGATGCTGTCCTGGCCGGCCAGCAAAGGCGCGATGAACATCGCGGCAAGCGCCGTCACGACCACGAAGATTTTGGCCGCGTTGACCATTTGTTTTTCGCTGCCCTTTGGATTGATGACATGACGGTAGAGTCCGATGCTGAAGAGGGCGGAGGTGCTGTTGAGTGCCGCGTTGAAGGAACTTAAAATGGCACCCACCATGACGGCGGCAAAGAAACCGACAAGCGGAGCTGGCAGCAAATCAAAGACCAGTTTGCCGTAGGCTTGATCCGCCCTCACTCCCTGATCGGCATAGAGGCGGTAGGCGACGATGCCGGGGATCACGAGGTAGATCGGCCCGAGGAGTTTCAAGGCGCCCGTGAGAAGCACGCCCTTTTGGCCTTCTGCCAAACTGCTGGCTCCAAAGGTTCGTTGGATGATCTGTTGATTTGTGCACCAGTAGAACAGGTTGAGCAATGCGACGCCGGTGAAGAGCGTGGAAAAAGGCACGCTTTGGTCGCTTTTGCCGATCGAGCTAAGCCGTTGCGGATCGGCTTGGGCCAAGGCATTCCAGCCGGCTGCGATGCCTTGACCATCGCCGACTTTGTTGAGGGCAAACCATGCGATCATGAATCCGCCGATCAGCAATCCTACACCGTTGATGGTGTCCAGCACCGCCAGCGTGCGCAGGCCGCCAAGTCGCGAGTAGAGCGAGCCCATGATGCCGATCAACCACACCGTGCCCCAAAGCACGATGGTGTCGGGTTGGATCAGCGTGCCGAATAAATTGACCGGTTCGTCGATGCCGGTGAGTCCTTTGATGTCGAGCATCTGCGAAAGCCCGACCGCGCCGCTGTAGAGGATGATGGGAATGAGCAGCAGTGCGTAAGCGGTGAGGAAAATCATGTTGGCGACCGTCTGGGTGCCGCGGTCGTAGCGCATTTCAAGAAACTGCGGGACGGTGGTGATTCCTGTTTTGAGAAAGCGGGGCAGGAAAAACATGGCCATGACGACCAGTGCCACGACTGCCACGACTTCCCATGCCATCACGCTCAGGCCGTCGGTGAACGCCGCGCCGTTCAGGCCGACCATTTGTTCGGTGGAAAGGTTGGTGAGCAGCAATGATCCGGCGATGATCGGATAGGTCAGACTTCTTCCGCCGAGGAAAAAGCCGTCGGAGCTGGTCTTTTCGTCCTTGCGGGTGATGATCCAAGTGAGAAAGGCAGCTCCTGCGGTAAAGAGTACGAATGATAGAAGTGTCCAAGCGTGCATGGGCATGGGTGGTTTATTGGTGTCGTGATTCAGATGAGAGGGTGCCAGATTGTCAACCATGGAAGAGGCAGGGGTTTAGGATTGGCTTTGCTTGGGAAAACTGGGCAAATCTCCGCTTTCTGCGGACTTCGTTGTGCGGAATTTCTTTGTCGAGTGGGCAATTTGCCAAACATTGTGGCGGTGGGTGGTTGACCATCAGATCAATCCGCCTAGAATGCCCCCATGAATGAGTCAGAAGCGGCATCCAAGATCCTCGACACCATGTTCGGGCACCTCGGTGTGCCGGCGACCATCGGTATCGAGCAGTCATCGGATGGTCCCTGCCTGCAGGTGCGCTCGGCCGAGAGCCGACACATCATTGGTCGTGATGGTGATCGGCTCGACGATCTTCAGTATCTGGTCAACCGCATTTTGCGCCGCAGTTTTCCTGATGCACAAAGGGTGAAAGTTGATTGCGAGCATTTCCGCTCGATGCGCGAGGATCAGATGGCGGCAGAGATCCGCGGCATTGCCGAAAGGGTGGTGGCGTCTGGCACGCCTCATCGCATGCGTCCGCTCAATGCCTATTATCGCCGCATGGTTTATCAGATTCTCAAGGAGATCCCCGGGGTCGAGACCCATTCGCCTGAAGGCGACGAACGCCTCAAGCGCATCACCATTGCTCCTGCCGGTTCCAACTCCCAAGCCTCATGAAAAATTTCTTCTTCGATTGCGGCACGCGCGACCGGCACTCCGCCAGCGGAATTTTTGTTCTCAGGTTGATGACGGGTGCGATGATGCTGATTGGTCACGGCATTCCGAAACTGATGGCGTTTGGAAAGATCAAGGACGGCTTTCCGGTGCCGGATTTTTTCCCGCTGAGTTTCATGTCGCCGCCGGTGAGTTTGTTGGCGGCCTTGTTTGCCGAGGTCGTTTGTGCGTTCTGCCTGATTCTTGGGTTGGCGACGCGTCCTGCGGCATTTTTGCTGGGATTCACGATGGTGGTGGCGGCGTTCAACATCCATGGTGGATCGCCATGGTTCATCGGGCCTGGCGTGACTGCTGCCAAGGAGCCGGCTTTGCTCTATCTCGTGCCGCTGATTGCGATCATTTTCACTGGCGCGGGACCGTGGTCGCTCGACGCAAACATCATCAAGGATCCCCGGCGTCGTCGCTGGTAATGCCGCATGCAGACGCATCATCTTGTTTTACCCGGTGACCTCAATCACCACGGATTTCTCTTCGGTGGGAGGCTGCTGGCATGGGTCGACGAGGCGTGCTGGATCGCCGCGAGCTTGGAGTTTCCGCAATGCCGATTTGTGACGGTTGGAATGGATCGCGTGGAGTTTCATCACGGTGTGAAACAGGGTGCGATCCTGACAATTTCCTGCACGCTGTCGCGCGAGGGCACGACGAGTGTGTGTTATGCGGTGGAGGTGAGTGACGAGAAGGCGGGTGGCGATCCGATCTTTTCGACGCGGGTGACCTTGGTGAATGTGGATGGCGAAGGACGCAAGCGGCCGGTGCGCGAGTGAGGTGGATGATCATTTTTTTGGACCGTGGAAATTCGCATCGAGAGCGTTGATATCGTGCTGCCTTTGGATAAGTCCGAGGACGATGTCTCGCGTCGCGAGGCGGTGGCGGCCAAGTTGGGGATTTCGGCCGCGCGGATTGGTGGCATGGTGTTGCGCAAGCATTCGATCGATGCGCGCCAGAAAGCAATCAAGGTGCAGCTGCGCCTGGATGTCGCGGTGGACGGGCCGATGCCTGATCAACCAAAGCCGCAGTGGTCGGTGCCTTCTTTGCCATCGAAAGCAAAGGTAGTGGTAATCGTCGGTTGCGGTCCTGCGGGCATGTTTGCAGCGCTGCGTTGTCTGGAGTTGGGCGTGAGACCGATCATCCTCGAGCGCGGCAAGGATGCGAGTGCGCGGCGCTTTGATTTGGCTCCGATCTTGCGTGAGGGAAGGGTGATCGAGGAATCCAACTATTGCTTCGGCGAGGGTGGAGCCGGCACCTTTTCCGACGGCAAATTGTACACGCGCGCGACCAAGCGCGGGCCGGTGGCGAAGGTTTACGAAATTCTCGTCGCACACGGTGCGCCCGAGCGAGTGCTTACCGATGCGCATCCGCACATTGGATCAAACCTGCTGCCGAATGTCGTCAAGGCGATGCGGGCATCGATCATTGCGGCGGGCGGAGAGGTGCGTTTTCAAACGAAGGTTGTCGATTTGCTCATCGAGCAGGAAAAAATTCGCGGCGTGGTGACTGCCACAGGCGAGGAAATTTCCGGCGACGCGGTGATTCTTGCGACGGGTCATTCCGCGCGTGATGTGTACCGTTTGTTGGCTGAGAAAAAAATTCTGCTCGAGCCCAAGCCCTTTGCGGTGGGATTTCGCATCGAGCATCCGCAACCGTTCATCGACAGGATTCAGTATCATCTTGGCCGTGCGGATGCGCGCCCGCGTTTGCTGCCGGCCGCGCGTTATCGTCTCGCGACCAAGATCCGTGACCGCGGCGTGCATTCGTTTTGCATGTGCCCGGGTGGTTGGGTTGTGCCCGCATCGACGGAAAATGATGAAGTGGTGGTCAACGGCATGAGTCTCTCGCGTCGCGATTCCCCCTTTGCGAATTCCGGCATGGTTTCGACGGTCGAGCCGGAGGACCTTCGGGATCTGCAAAAAGAGCACGGCATCCTTGCGGGCCTTGTTTTTCAGAAGCAACTCGAACGCACCGCGAAACAAGCGGGTGGGGGAGGTCAGGTCGCGCCGGCCCAGCGCGTGGCGGATTACCTTGCAGGAAAAATTTCCGCCGACCTTCCCGAGACCAGTTATTTTCCCGGACTCAATTCCGCGCCCTTGCATGAATTGCTGCCCTCATGGATCACCTCGCGGATGCGCGAGGGGCTGCGTTTGTTTGATCGTCAGATTCGCGGCTATGCGTCGAAGGAAGCATTGCTGCTGGGCTTTGAAACGCGGACCAGTTCACCGCTGCGGATCCCGCGTCGCGATGACACGCTTGAGCACCCGCAGATTGCCGCTTTGTTTCCTTGTGGCGAGGGCGCGGGTTATGCCGGCGGCATCGTGAGTGCGGCGATGGATGGTATGCGCTCGGCGGAGGCAGCCTGCCATTGAATGTGATTGAAATGCTGAATTCGCCACATGCAAAACGCATCGCCGTGCTTGCCAAAAGCCAGTCGCTGGGCGATGGGTTGGGCGCCTCGCGTGACATCCCGCACGGGCACTTAAGATCATGGTGGAAATACGACTTACTTACGAAGGTGACCTGCACTGCTCGGTGGTTCATCAACCTTCTGGCAGCGTCATTGCAACCGATGCGCCGCTCGACAACAACGGCCGCGGCGAGGCGTTTTCCCCCACCGACCTTGTGGCTGCTGCCTTGGCATCGTGCATGGCCACGGTCATCGGCATCGTTGCCAAGCGCAAGGACATCGATGTCGGGGGCATGAGCGTCAATGCGCGCAAATTCATGTCCGAGGATCAGCCTCGGCGGATCAGCCGCATCGAGCTTGACCTCCGCATGCCTCTCCCCGCCGATCACCCTGACCGCAAGTTGCTCGAAAGTGCGGCACGCGGTTGCCCGGTGCACCACAGCATTCACCCCGACATCGAGGTGGTGATGAACTGGAGCTGGGCCTGATTCGGCCCTCGATGCGGACTTGGACTGGGCGGGCTCACTTTTTTGTCCCTGCTGGGAAGAAAATTTCCATTTCCGGCTTGCCAGTCCCCCGATGTCTGCTAAACCACCCGCCCCGCAGGGTTCCGGAGACGCTCCGAAATTCCCGGGCATCCACGCGAAACAACGCACACCATGGCACGCATCCTAGGCATTGAAATCCCCAACGAGAAGCGCATCGA
>CAYQRP010000054.1:0-7368 GCA_964419815.1 uncultured Luteolibacter sp.
TTCTTTGGGCTTTTCCCCGCAGGGGGAAGGGGTGTAATTTTGCGGCGTGTTGCAGATTGTGTTCAACGAGATCAGCGCGGCCGAGCTTTCGAGTCTTGGGACGCTTGAGCAATTGGAGCTTTTGGACGAGTTCAAGGTAAGCCGGCAGGATCTGGAGAAACTTGATGGCGAGCGGTTTGGCAGAATCGAGCGCGACGGACGGGTGCTTTACCGTTATCGTGCGAAAGAATATCGGCTTTATTTTGAGATCAGGGATTCTGCGGTCGTTGTGCACCGCGTGCTCCACAAGGGAACGTTTTCCGACTTCTTGTTCCGTTCGAAAATGCCGCTGGGTGAGGATGAGGCTCTGGCCGGATCCAAGCATTTCTGGAAGCTCATCGATGAGGGTCGCAATGCCAGAAGGCTTTGATTCGCTAAAGAATTTGCTTCCAATCTGATTGGGTGCCGCACATGGTTAGGTATGACCAGAGTGATTTTTTACGTCATGCTCGCGGCACTGACTGGAGCGAGCTGGTTTTGGTATGGCAAAACGGGCGATCGAATCGCCGAAAAATCCGCCTTGGTGGAGAAGATCGCGGAGGCCGGTGATCCTGATGGAAATCAGGCGGCATTAGAGAGCGAAATTACGGGTTTGGAAGGCCAGCAAACCTTCAATGGAATCTTGCTGACCTTTCTGAGTGCGGGCCTGGTCGGGATTTTGTTTGTTGTGCACATCCTTCCCGCCATCGCGCAATTTTTCACCCGCTCGGTTTACGACAGCGGAGAAAAGGTGGAGGAGGATGTGATGCACCACGCGAGGTCTCTGCTCGCCCAAGGCGAATACGATGCGGCGATTGTCGAGTTTCGAAACGCCATCACAGCCGAGCCCGGCAACAGGATGCCGTGGATGGAAATCGCCAAAATTCAACGAGAGCATCTGCACGATCCGCAGGCGGCCATCGAAACGATCAGAACGGCGATTGAAACCGTTGCGTGGCAGGTCAACGATGCCGCCTACTTCATGTTTCGCCTTGCCGAGCTTTATGACGAAATCAACGGCGATCGCGTCACAGCGGCAGCGATCATGCAGCAGGTGATCGACCTTTATCCCAACACGCGCCATTCGGCGAACGCGAATCACAAACTGGTGGAGTGGAACAAAATGGGAGAGGGTGTCGGAATTTCACGCGATCGAGCGGCGTATCGGGATCAGCCAAACTTGGCTGGCAATTCCGGTGCTGGCGGTGTCGCATGAAGTTCCAAGATTTTTTCCGTCATGCGCTTGATCTTCGCCGGCATGCGCTCGTGGTTGGATGAGCGCATCGGTCGAAGGCCTTTGTTTGCGGCCGCCATGGCGGCGATGGCCGGCGTGCTTGCAGCTGAGGCTGGTCTTTGGCTTTTGGTTGCGGTGGTTTTGACGGCGGGTTTGATTGGCGGATGGTGCGGAACATGGCGTCGGGGCTTGGGATGGCTTTTGTGTGCGGCCATCGCGGCGGGTGTATTGATGTGGAGGCAGGATCGGCGGCAGAATTTTGAGCGCGTGATGTCGAATGCGGCTGGCGCGAATCTGAGTGTGCGCCTGTTGGAGGATGGCACTGGCAGCGAGAGATTTTGGCAGGCAAAAGCCCGCGTCATTGCCGGGCCATGTGAGGGCTCGAAAGTGTTGTGGCAGGGCAGGGGAAAGATGCATGTGGCGGGATCGATGTTGAAGGCGGTAGGCAATTTCCAATCGCTTCCAGAGCCGAGAAATCCCGGTGAATTTGATCGCGCCAAATGGCTGAGAAATCAGGATGTGGCGGCGGTCTTTCAAGCGTCTGGCATGCTCGATGAAACAGTTGTGCCGTGGCATGCCGCATGGGGCGCGCGGATTCGCCATGCATTCCGCGAGGGTGTGACGGCTGGCCTTGAGGAAGACTCGCGTGAAGCGATGGTGATCCGCGCGGTGGTGATTGGTGAGACGCCGCGCGATGCGGATTCTTTGGTGGCAGCGTTTCGCGAAAGCGGCACGCTGCATGTGTTTTCGGTGAGCGGCTTGCATGTGGCGATGGTGGGAAGCATCGGTTGGTTTGTGCTGGGCCGCTTGGGTGTATCGCGACGACACGCGGTGCTGGTGTTGCTGCCGTTGATTTTTGCTTATTCATGGGTCACGGGAAACAGTCCGCCTGCCCTTCGTTCGGCATGGATGGCGGCGGTGTTTCTTGGGGCTTTTGCCTTTCGTCGCAAACCCGATCTGCTCAACGCGCTCGGCGCGGTCTTGCTCGTCGGTTTGTTGTGGGACGGTCGCATGTTGTATCAGGCCGGCGTTCAGTTGTCGTATGGCGTGGTTGCGGCGATTGCGTTGGGAACTTCGTGGTTTTCACGTTCCTTGCGTTGGATGTCCGCTCCCGACTTGTATCTGCCGCCCGATCAAATGAGCCGCGCCCGTCGCTGGTTTTTGTCTTTGCGTCAGACCACTGCGCAATCGCTTGCGGTATCGGCATCGGCGGCGGTCGGATCTGCCCCTTTGACGCTTTTTCATTTCGGCATGGCCACGCCTGTTTCGCTGATCGCCGGACTGGTGCTGGTGCCTTTGGTTTTTGTGCTGCTTTGCGTTTCCCTGCTGGCGCTGACCATTTCGCCCTTGGTCGCTCCCCTTGCGCGCGGCATGAATCAGTTCAATGCGCTTGTCGCCAGGGCATCGATCGAGTCAGCCGAATTTTTTGCGTCGATTCCGGGAGCTCATTTGGAACTTCGCAAAACCATGCGGCCCGGGCTTTTGGTTTACGATCTTGAGCGTGGTGCGGGCAGTGCCTGTTTTTATGGCGCGTCGGGTGAAGCGCTGTTGCTTGATTGCGGTGATCGAAACGGATTTCGGCACACCATCATGCCGTCCTTGCGACGGCTTGGGATGCGCCCGAACGCGGTGGTGATCAGCCATCCCGATGGGCATCACCTTGGCGGCGGCGCGGCGGTGTGGGAGGCGTTTCCGATTCGCGAGGCGGTGATGCCGGTAAAGCTTTCGCGCAGCAGCGCGTATCGGTCATGGATGACGAACTCGGCGGGAATGAATCTGCGCATGGCGGATGAAGTAGGAGCGTTGGATTTGCCGGATGGCGCACGGCTTGAAGTCGTGCATGTGCCGGACTTGCTCGGGCAAAACGCGCGGGCGGATGATCGCGTGGCGGTGTATCGACTGCACTGGCGAGGCTGGAAAATCCTTTTCACCAGCGATGCCGGAATCTCGACGGAAAACCGACTGCTGGAGTCAGGGGCCGATGTCACGGCCGATGTGATTGTGGCCGGATGTCATCAAAGCGACCTTTCGTTGGGAGACGCTTTTCTGCAGGCGGTTTCGCCGCGCGCCATCGTTTTTTCCAATCCGGATTTTCCACCTGAAGAGCGTCGTTCGGATGAAACAATTGACTATTGGAAATCGTGCGGAATTGAAGTTGTTGACCAACGCGAAGTTGGTGGTGTGACGGTCACGGTCGACGCCCAAGGTGATTTGCGTCTCGACGGATTTTTACGGGCTGCGCCCTTCATCTTGATGAGGCGTTGAGCGCGAAGTTGCGTCGATCAATTTTTTGGTTTGCGGCATCGCAGCCGCCACATCGATTTTCCTTCGCTTTCCCAAATTTTTTGGAAGTCGGTCTTCGGATAGAAGAACGAATTTTCCTGCCATTCGAGTCGGTCAAAGCCGCCGAATGCCGTCACTTTTTCTTCCGCCCACTGGAAGTATTCTTCGTGATCGGTCATGAAGAGAAACTCTCCGCCGGGTTCGAGGGCGTTGCGAACTGCCTGTAAAAATTCCTCATTCACCAATCTGCGCCGATGATGGCGAACTTTTGGCCACGGGTCGGGGCAAAGCAGATGGAGGCGTGAGACAGAATTTTGCGGCAACAGCCACTCGACGACATAACGGCTTTCAAGCCGCAGCACGCGTGCATTGTCGAGGCCTCTGCGTGAAATTTTTTTGCAGACCTTGCGGACGCGGCCGAGCAGGCGCTCGACGCCAAGAAAATCGCGGTCGTGATGATGCTGCGCCATTTCCATCAGGAAAGAGCCGTCGCCACAGCCGAGATCAATTTCGAGTGGCCTGCCGTCGCGGCGTATCTCCGCAGGATCAATTTTTCTGAAGTAGTGTTGCGGTACGAATTCGCCCGCCATCGCGGCTCGCGGCAGTTGGTTCAGCGCTTGCTCCATGGTGGTGATCTTTGATTCGTATCGGGTGCTTTCGCAAGCCCGCTTCAGAGGTCAGCATCGGCATGAATCCCGCTCACCGGGTTCGCCGAGCAAACGATGCAGCGGGTGAGATTCGCGTTCGACGAAATTTTTGCATTCGGCCAAACGACCGAGTCGCGGATCACCGCACCGGATTCTACCATCGCGCCGGGACCAATCACCGAGTCGATGATGGTGGCACCGGGTTCGATCCGCGCATCGCGGTGCACGCGCGGGGCGAGCTCAAGCTCGCGGTGGGCGCTGAGGTACGAAGCGCGATCGCCGAGATCGAGCCACACGCCTTCGTCGAGTGTGATCGCGCCGAGTTGGTTTTGTTTGGCGAGTTCGAGGAAGAATGGGATCACCGAAATTTTTTCATTGGCCGGGATTCGGCGAATGAATTCCGGGTTCACGCAATAGATGCCGCTGAAGACATGCGTGCCCTTGGCGCGGCCGAGTTTTTCATGAATGTCGATGACTTTGCTTTTGGATTCGTCGAGCGCGATGTGAGTGGCATGGCCCTGCGAGCGAAGGGCAAGCGTGACCGGCAGGCCTGAGCTCTCGTGAGCGGCGACGAGTGCGTCGAGCGGCATGGTGGAAAAAATGTCGCCGTTGTGAACAAGCAGTGGTGATTCGTCGACCCATTCGCTGATGTTGCGAAGTCCGCCACCGGTTTCGAGCAGAACGGGTTCGTGAAAAAATGTGATGTCCTTGCCGACGTTTTGTTTGGCGAAATCATCCCAAGCTTCGGGCAAGTGATGGGTATTGATGGCGAAGCGGTGGATGCCGAGTTTGGTGCAGGCGTTGATCGTCCATGCTGCAATGGGTTGGTGAAACAGCGGAACCAGTGGCTTGGGCAGTCGGTCAGTGAGCGGCCTTAGGCGGGTGCCCAGACCGGCTCCAAGAATGAATGCCTGATGCATGAAATGGCTATGCCGTCGATGCTTGCGGCTGGCAAGTACGGATCTTGATTCGTTGATGATGCCGCGTAGCATGGGCGAGCCCAAGCGCCCTTCGTCATGCCCGAGCTTCCCGAAGTCGAGACCACCCGCAGGGGCATCGAGCCGCATGTGCTCGGTGTGCGGGTGAAGGAAGTGATCGTGCGGCGGCGCGACCTGCGTCAGCCGGTTTCCAAATCGATCGCCGAAATCGAAGGGAAGAAAATTTTGTCCGTGCGCCGAAGGTCGAAGTACTTGCTGCTCGAGATCGATGGTGCGGGCACTTTGCTGATTCATCTCGGCATGTCTGGCAGTTTGCGGGTGATTTCGCCGGCGGATCTGTGGAAGACGCATGACCACGTCGGCATCACGCTGGCGAACGGCAAACAGCTGCGCTTTCATGATCCGCGCCGTTTCGGGTTGGTGCTCCTCTTGCGTGGGGATCCGATGAAACATGTCTTGCTGAAGCATCTCGGCCCGGAACCATTGGAGGGTGATTTCACTGCGAAGCATCTGCAGGATGCCTGTGCGAAACGCTCGGCAGCGATCAAGCTGGTGATCATGGACGCGAAGGTGGTGGTCGGCGTCGGCAACATCTATGCCTCGGAGGCCTTGTTTCGTGCAGGCATTTTGCCCCGCACCAAAGCCATGCGGGTGTCAAAGCCGCGCCTTGCAAAACTCGCGCAGGCGATCCGCGATGTGCTGAGTGATGCGATTGCCGAAGGCGGCACGACTTTGCGCGATTTTTTGCACTCCGACGGCGAACCTGGCTACTTTCGTCAAAAGCTTTTCGTGTACGAACGCAAGGGCGAGCCGTGCCGGGTTTGCGGCACTCCGATCCGCCACGCGGTGATGGGTCAGCGCTCAACCTACTGGTGTCCGAAGTGCCAAAAGTAAGAGGACTTGCCATCTCACGATGAATTGAGCTGCGCAAAAGCGAAGGCAAGATGCAGGCTTTCAGGGTTTGCCGTTTCGTCCGCAAAAAACGCTGTTTACTTTCGGGGTTTTCGGCCAAAATTTGAGCCGCATGAAATTGTTTCATTTTCCCCTCACTCTGACTCTGGCGTTTTGCTTGATCAGCATTCCTTGCACGCTTGCTGCTGCCGATGCTTCCAAGGGCCCAGCGGACATGGTTAAAATTGAAGGTGGTGAGTTTCTCATGGGCAGTGACATGCCTTACAGTCAGATGAACGAAAGGCCAGCGGTGAAGGTCCGCGTGGATGGGTTTTGGATGGACAAGCATGCCGTGACCAACGCGCAGTTTCGCAAGTTTGTTGAGGCGACCGGTTACAAGACCACGGCTGAGCGGCCGCTTGATTGGGAGGAGATGAAAAAACAGATTCCGCCTGGAACGCCCAAGCCGCCCGACGAGATGCTGCAACCCGGATCTTTGGTTTTTGCGCCGACCGAGGGGCCTGTGGATTTGACGCAATTCAACCTGTGGTGGCGTTGGACATCAGGAGCCAACTGGCAGCATCCCGAGGGGCCGCAAAGCAATCTTGATGGCCGCGAGCAACACCCGGTCGTGCATGTGTCTTGGGACGATGCGAATGCCTACGCCAAATGGGCCGGCAAGCGTTTGCCCACCGAAGCCGAGTGGGAGTTTGCCGCGCGTGGTGGACTTGAAGGCAAACGATACGCATGGGGCGATGAGTTCATGCGCGACGGCAAGTTCATGGTCAACACATGGACCGGGAATTTTCCTTACAAAAACACCAAGGAAGACGGCTTTGTGGGCACTGCTCCTGTCATGAGCTTTCCCGCCAATGCCTACGGCTTATACGACATGGGTGGTAATGTCTGGAACTGGGTGAGTGACTGGTACCGGCCCGACAATCATGCACGCAACAAGCTCGAAGGATGTTGCGAAAATCCGCAAGGACCGAAGTCCAGCTTCAACCCCGTCGAGCCTTTCCAAACGCAGGAACGCGTACTCAAGGGCGGTTCTTTTCTTTGTGCTCCGAATTATTGCGAAAGCTACCGACCCAGCGCCCGTCGCGGGGTCTCGCCCGATACGGGCAGCAGTCACACCGGCTTTCGCTGCGCGAAGGATCTGAAATAGCAGAAGTTTTGGAGCAACAGCTTGGAGGTCAGTCCGGTGGCGTGACCTCTGAGCAAAAGCCTTCAAATTGGCTCCCGCTCAAATGGGTCACGCCTTTTCGGAAACCGCTCAGTGTTGCGGGTGGATGCGGGTGATTTTGGAGCCTTGGAGTCCGAGGCCGCCCATGAGGCCGCGTTGGTTGAAGAAGAA
>CAYQRP010000055.1:0-7298 GCA_964419815.1 uncultured Luteolibacter sp.
AGGCGAAGACCAAGCCGACCCAGCAATCGGTCGCGAAGCTGCGCGAGATCGGCATCCAGCCCGACATCATCATCTGTCGCACCGAGACCGATCTCGATGAGGACAACCGCCGCAAGATTGCGATGTTCTGCAATGTCGAGCGCAAGAATGTCGTCGCATTCCGGGATGTGGATCACTCGATTTACGAATGTCCGCTCGACCTGCGCCGCGACAAGATCGACCGCTTGGTGGTCGACAAAATCGGCCTTGGTCACACGCCTTCGCCGGCGCTCGAAAGCTGGGAGCGATTCGTGCAGCGGGTGATCCATCCGAAGCACAAGGTCACCATCGCAGTGGCCGGAAAATACATCGAGCTGCAGGACGCTTACAAATCGATCTACGAATCCTTGATCCATGCCGGTGCGCATCACGACACCAAGGTGCATGTTGTGCGCGTCGACACCGAAGAGATCGAAAACAGAGGCGCGCGTGAGGTCATCGGATTGGTCGACGGCATTTTGGTGCCTGGCGGTTTCGGTGATCGCGGCACCGAAGGAAAAATCCTTGCGGCCAAGTACGCGCGCGAGAAACGCATTCCATATTTCGGCATTTGCCTCGGCATGCAGATCGCGACGATCGAGTTTGCGCGCAACGTTTGCGGGCTCAAGGGCGCGAATTCCACCGAGTTCGACAAGGCCACTCCGCATCCGGTGATCTGTCTGCAGGAAGAGCAGAAGGGTGTCGAGGACATGGGCGCGACCATGCGACTGGGGGCCTCGGAAGCGATTCTCTTTGCAGGAACTCGTGCGGCGCAGCTTTACGGCAATGCGGAGCGCATTCAGGAGCGCCATCGCCATCGCTACGAGTTCAACTCGGATTACCAAGAGCGCCTTCAGGAAAAAGGTCTCGTCATTTCATCCGTCTCTGCCGACGAGGGTCTGGTGGAGATTGTCGAGTTGCCTGATCATCCGTTTTACATCGGCGCGCAATTTCATCCGGAATTCCAATCGAAACCGAACCACCCGCATCCGCTGTTCTCTGGATTCGTTGCTGCCGCGCTCGAGCATTCGCAGCGGGAGGGGTGAAAAGCTTCAAGGAAGACGTAGGGATCACTATTTGAGTCCCAGCGGCTTCACTTGCCCGTGCGTTTTGTAGGTCTTGGGCTCTCGGCGACTTTTGCCAGTGGTTCGGCTTCGTAGCGGTAGCTTGAGCGCTTGCGGGCGGCGAGGATTTCGTCGGCACGCTTGAGAATCGACTGACGGCAGAAATCCTCGAGGCTCTCGGATTTCACGATTCGACTGGCTCGATCGACATTGCCAAATTCCTCGTCCGAGTGAAACAGAGTCCGCCACAGCGATCCTTGTGGATCCTGCGCGCGCATTTTTGCCTCCTCGCGTTCGATGGCCTCCGAAGCGTGACGGAGAAATTCGGGCGTGTGTCTGCCTTTGGGCCCGAGGTATTGGCGGATCGTGTTTTCGCTGTATCCTGTTTGGTGGGCAAGCCATGCTCGGTTGCGCCCGAGGCCCGCCAATCTTCTCTTCAAATGCTCAAAGGGTATCACCCGTCAAATCTAGTGGGGGAGCTTACCGCGATGAATCAAAATTTGATAGACAAATAATAGACAATAAGTAGATATTCAACTCAACAAATCCTGTGAATTCTTCGAGTGAAAATGATGATTCGAACGATGGGGGCTTTCCTTTGGAGGTCGACGGATGGAAAGTGGATGAAGATCATTTCAAAGTGATATCGGCGCTTGCGAAGGATCAGGGTAGGGATCCGCACGAATACCTCGATTCTCTGGTCAAGTGGATGCGGCGCAAAGGTTGCAGACCGAGTGCTTGAGACAAAATTTAGACAAATAATCTATTTTTTGGGGCGGTTGCAAATACCGATCAGGGAATTTGAAGTAAGCGGCAAGTCGCGCTCCTTTGATCATTGTGGCTAGCGATGCACCTTGCCGCCTTTGTCCAGCCAGTCGATGAGCGGATAAACGTTCACGTTCAGCTGTTTGATCTGTTTGAGATAGTCGGGATACTCCTCGAAATAAGCCGTCAGAATGCCTTTGTTTGAAACCGTGTTCGGCGCATGGGACTTGTCCTTGAGGTCGTTGTCCTGATACCTGAAGTAGTGCCAGCCCACGCAGTTTTTCGATTCAAGCAGGCCGATGCAGAAGTTCTGATAAAAGAGCCCGCGATCTTTCTGAGTTTTCACCAACCATCCGGCACCACCTTCATTGGGCAGCCGCGTGTCAGCTCCCTTGGAATAAAACTCGGTGATGATGAACGGCTTGCCCGACCACTTTGCCCAGTTGTCCAATTGCACGGCGCTCGGCGTCCACGCGTTGTAGAGGTTGACCGAAATGACATCGACGTGCCTGCCTGCGGCGCGGAAGACGGCCTCGCAGTTTTTTGCTCTGCCGTGGAATCTGCTGCCGAGGTAAAGATGGTTGGGGTCGTGGGTTTTGATGGCTTTTGAAACGATGGAAAAATAACGCTCGGCCACCAACTCGAGGAAATCGCTACGATCTTTGTCGGTGATCATTTTCAGGTCTGCCTTCTCGCCTTTGCGCTCCTGCAGCCACTTCCATGCGGCTTTGTGACCATGCTCTTCCTTGGGCAGCTTGAGAAAGTTTTCGAGACAGTCCATGTTGAGAGGCATCTCGTTGTCGGAGAAATGACCCAACAGCCAAGGGTCGTTCTTTGTGGCCGCCAACTTTTTGGCGTGGTTCATGGCGAAGCTTTCAAACTCGGGATCAAAGACAAAGATCGCATCGTTGGGATAGCCGGTGTGCCCCGGCTTTTTGTAGGTGCCGCCGCGCTTCTTGCCGTAGGAGCTCATGAAGTTCCAATTCGGGCAGTAGGCCTGAGGCTGCGGGGACTTGGCCAGCAGTTCGCGATTCGACCATGAACCGCTGCCGTTGAAACCGTTTGCCCGCATGAACTCCACCGTTTGCTTGGCCCAATTTTCGTTGCTGCCAAACTTCTTTTCAAAGGCCTCCTTGGCCTTGTCGGATCCTTTCGCAGGATAGACCGAGCAGATTCCAACATTGATGAAGCGATTGCCTTCGGGGTCCACCAACCACCAGCGGTCTCCCAATTTTTTCGGATAAAAGAACCCCTTGGCTTCAGTCTTGTGCGCGGGGTCTCCGCCGTAAGCATTCAGTCTTGGTGCTTCGTCACGCGGTTGAAAACCTTTTGCATGCTTGAGCGTCCGCGTTTCAAGGGATCGCCACTTTTTGTCGTGAGGCTTGTGCTTCACATCGACCTTCAAAGGTTCGGCGGCAAAGCCGATCGACGCTCCGCACATCAAGAAAAGCATCGTCCAAGCACTTGTGGCATTCATCATCACTCGTGAGAGACTGCGAAAACCGATGCCGATGTCGAGGGTCAAGTTATCGCTCGCTCAGAGCCTTGATCTCTTTGAAAACTTCCGGATGCTCGGCCGCAAGGTCATGATTCTCAGCCGGATCCTTTTCCAGATCATGCAGCTTCGAGTCAGCAACTTTCCATTTTCCCTTGCGTATCGTGTTCTTCCCAAAAAACAGCGGTCGCTCGGGTAGAGTGGATTTGCCCATGAGGCATTCCAGCACATCGCATCCGTCGAGCGTGAGCTTCTGAGGTTTCGAAATGCCCGCGACCGACAACATCGTGGGGAAGAGATCGATCATGTGCAAAATTTCCGTCGAGGTGCTTCCTGCAGGTATCCTATCAGGCCATTGGGCGATCATCGGCACACGGATGCCGCCTTCTTTGGTGGTCCACTTGCCGCCGGAGAGGGGAGTGTTTGATCCGCCGTGTTGGGGATCGGCTCCATTGTCGGAAACGAACATGACAAAGGTGTTTGCTTCCATTTTGTTTTCTCTGAGGCAGGCAAGCAGTTCGCCGATCCCGTCGTCCATGCAACTCACCATCGCAGCATAGAGCTCGCGCATCGTCGGCTTGTCCTTGTTCTTGGCAAACTTGCTGACATGGCCTTGCGGTGCCTGCAGAACGCCTTTTCTTGCATAATGCGGCGCGTCATAACTCACGAAGAGAAAGAACGGCTGTTGCCGATGACGCTCCACAAACTGGATGGCTCGCTTCGTGTAGAGTTCGGTGGAGTATCCTTCGGGAAAAATTTCTTTGTCGTTTTCATAGAAATCATGCCTGCCCATTGGATTGCCAACGACCTTTTGCGCGTCGTCGGTGTGCTTGAAAAAATCGATCTTGCCGCCACGGTGACCGTAGAATTCGTCAAAACCCTGAGCATTGGGCAGTGATCCACCGCCGTAGCCAAGGTGCCATTTTCCGATCAGCCCCGTGGCGTAGCCTGAATCCCTGAGCACCTCGGCGATGGTGACAACTTCGGAGGCCATTCCTCCGCGTCCCATCAGCACATTGGTCATGCCGATGGCCTCAGGATATCGACCGCTAAGAATGCTGGCGCGCGAGGGCGTGCAGACCGAAGCAGCCGCGTAAAAATTTGTGCATTTGACGCCTTTTATCGCGATGCTGTCGATGTGCGGCGTGGGGATGTCTTTGCAGCCGTAACATTTCAGATCTCCGTAGCCAAGGTCGTCGGCCATGATCCAGATGATGTTTGGTCGCGAGATTGTTGGCGCATCATTCGCGAATGATGGCGTCACAAGTGCGATGCAGCTGAGAGCGCACGCGAGCGAAGCTTTGACAAAGCTGGCTTTTAAATGCGCGTCGTTTAAGCGCTGCAAGATTCGCTTCATCATGAACTTTTTTCCAGTGGGGTCGACCAATGAAGATTTTTTACCGAGCCTGCAACTTGAGCATTTCTTCGGCGTATCTCTGCCCCAGAAGCATCATTGCGGGATGATCAAAGTGCGTGCGGTCGAGTGTGGTGAGAGCGTCCGAACTCACGCAACCGGTGAACGGCACCTCCGACGGCAATTTTGCCAACTGCTCATTGAGCCGCTTCGTCTGCGGCTTTTTTTCCGGGTGGTAAAACAACTGTCCCGCAACAAAGGGAAGTTCGGCCATGTTCAAGTCCTGTCTCAGGTCGGAAATCAGGCTCTTCAATTTTTTCAGGTACCCATCAGGCTTCTGGCTGTCGCTTTCTCCCTGGTGCCACAAGATCCCTTTCAGCGTTCCGGTTTTCTGAGCCTCCTTTGCACGCCTCAGGGCTTCCATGTAATATTGGGAACCCTTCTTCCATTCTTCAATCGATGTTCCGCCTCTGGCATTGACGACAAGCCCGATCGAGATGCCCTTGTTCTTTTCGAGCATTGCTTTGGAAAAAGCATAGCCTGGGCCCATTTTCTGAGCTTTGAGATCTTTCCGAATCGTTGAATATCGATTGAGCGGATTCCTTGCAGGCTCCCACTGATCCTGAGCATTCAGCAGGTAGCATCTGTCGATCGGGCCCGCATCCTCTTTGCCGTATGGCGCGCGGCCAGCCATGTTTGACTGACCGATGAGCAGGTAGACCTCGAGTTGCTCCTTGGAGCCAGTGTAGCTACCCTGAAGACTCTCTTCGGCGCTCAAAGACGCGGCAAGCATCAGGCAAGCGGTGAAAAATTGTGAGGCTAGTTTTTTCATTTTTTTAGCTTTTCGCTGATCTTTTCTGTCACCTGATCGGCGATCCTTGCGTAACCGGTCTCCGTGTAATGAACATCGCCAGGGCCGAGGAAGAGCTCAGCAGAAAAATTTTTGGTCAGCGAGTGCAGGTCGTTGATTTCAATGCCGTTCTTTTTCATGACCCTTGCTGCGATCTCGTTATACTTTTGGTCATCGCCGACAAATCGCCCCGGCTCTCCCTCTGGTACATGGGAGGTGTGCGCCCAGATCAATTTGGCACTCGTCTTCTTGAGTCGATCGACAAGCGCATGAAGGTTTTGTTCGTACTGCTCCAAGGAGGTGGTGATCGTGCCGTTGATTTTGTCCCTCTTGCCTTCGACCGTTGAGTTCGGGTGGCGATAGCACAGATCCCAGAGACCCCAGTTGAAATGGATGAGGTCCCATTTGGTTTTTCCGAGCCATTCTTCGAGCAGCTGCAATCCCGTGCCGGTATGCTGGGCGTTGCCCTTGTGGTGAATGACAATCGCTTGGTCTTTCAAAGCCTTGGCGACGAAAGGCGTGTAGCCGATTGAAATCGAGTCTCCTATGATCAACACTTTGGGCAGTTCCTTAGCAATCAGCAGTGGTGCCGAGATGCTGATGAGAAGCAGTGCTGTTTTGAGCAGTTTTTTCATCGCTTAGGGATTCTTCCATGAGGCAATGAGCAGCAAATCCGACCAGCGTCTCAATCACCTTCAACTATCCTGAGTATTGAAATTTTCAATCCGCGTTTTTGTCCGAATACATTGGCGATATCGGCAAGGTGTCCGGCTTCTTTGAATCCGAACTTGTCGTTCAATCGCTGGGTGGCTTCGTTGTGGTCGAAATACATGCTGATCAGATTTTCGACACCGAGCCGAGGGCATGCCTCAATCATGCGCTGCTTGAGCATGGTGCCGATTCCTTTTCCCTGCTGATCCGGCGCGATGTAAGTGCTGATTTCGGCGGTTTTGTCATAGGCGGGTCTACCGCCGTAGAAAGAGCTCAGGTAAATGCAGCCAACCACCCGACCGTCAATCTCCGCGACCCAGATCGGGCGCTTTGACGGATCAAAATTCCTAAACCATCCGAGCCGATCGGAGACCATGACCGGCTTGGTGTCGGCAGTCGCGCGTCCGCTTGGAATCGACGCGTTGTAAATTTCGATGATCCGCGGAAGATCGGCTTCGGTGGCGTCGCGGATGGTGATCATGGGTTAGGCGTTTGTCATTTCGCGAAGCCCACTCGCCTTCGCCAAGTTCGCCGCACTTTTTGCCGCGAATCGGGATCAGACCTTCATCAGGTCGGCTTCTTTCGCGACGGCGAGTTCGTCGACCTTTTTGGTGAACTTGTTGGTGAGGGATTGGACTTCTTCTTCGAGGTCTTTTTGTCCGTCCTCGGTGATGAGGTTGTTGGCCTTCATTTTTTTGGCGGCGTCCATGCCGTCTTTACGCGCGGCGCGGAGGCGCACCTTGGCTTCCTCGGCGAGTTGCTTGATGAGTTTGACCATGTCGCGGCGGCGTTCCTCGGAGAGCTCGGGGATGGGGACACGAAGGGAGCGGTCGGCAGCGGCGGGATTGAGTCCGAGTTTGCATTCGCGGATCGCGCGTTCGATGTCGCGGGTGGTCGAGGGATCGAAAGGTTGGACCATCAGCATGCGCGGCTCGGGGGTGCTGATGACCGCGAGGCTCTTGAGCTTGCTCACAGCGCCATAGGCCTGGACATGGACATCGAGGTTTTCGATCAGCGCGGGGCTGGCCTTGCCGGTGCGCA
>CAYQRP010000056.1:0-7281 GCA_964419815.1 uncultured Luteolibacter sp.
GGGACGAAAAAGCGGTCAAAGTCCTGCCCGATGCAGGTCTGGTGATGATCCCTGTTTCGTCGCCCGATCCCGCCGATGGCAAATGGAAATCCGCTGTTCAACTTTTGGATCTGGATGCCACCAATGGTGTCCTGGCGGCAAGAGGCGTGATCTCCCATGAGTTTGAAGCAAGGCGTTCCGAAATGGTGGGCGACGCGCTTGTTTCAATTTCACAAAGGGAGTTGATTGCTGCTGATATCGCCGACCGTGATGCTCCATCGATTCTTTCCGAAGTGTCTCTCGCTTGGCCTGTCGACCGTTGCCTCGAAGTGGGCAATTACCTCATTCAGATCGAGGATGCAAATTGGAACTGGTACTCCAAAGACCGTGCCACCGCCCGTATTTCTCCCAATGACAATACCGAAGCGATTTACGCTGAGGTTGATTTGGGTGAGGGACAGGTGAAAATCGCCGAGCGTCGAGGAAACAATCTTTATGTGCTGCGTGACACATCTGCCAATCGATCATGGGGTTATTATCGCATCGCATACTGGCCATCGGGCGGTTCTGATGAACTCGTTCTGGATGTCTACGATGTCTCCAATCTTCCGACCATGACCCTGGTCGGATCGGTTGCCGTGCCGTCTGCCAATAATGACAACCAACTGTCCTCAGCGCGTTTCCTCTGGCCGCATGAGAATCGCCCCGTCATTTTCATGAATCCTGGTTTTTCCTACCGCTACTGGTACGGGGGTTATGCGATAGCTGAACCAATTGCGGTGGATATCAATACCGACGGTACTGTGGTCAAGGCCACGACTTCTCCAAAAATGGCGAGCATCAAGCCCTACTGGATATCCGATGCCAAACCTCAATTGATCGTTTTTGATGTCAGTAATCCTTCTGCACCAAGCGTCGGCAAGGCCATCGATTTTGCCTCGGAGGGTTCGAGGCTGAATGGGGCATCCGAGGCTGCGAGCGGATTGGTGGTCGCGGGGGTTTCTCATTCCTACAACCCAGTGAGCAGAGCATGGCTTCAAAGCGGCGGCACTTATCAGAGTGCCCAAGTAATTGATGTGCCAGTTTCCGGCGATCCGGTCGCGCGTCCGCTCATCGATTTGCCGGGTGAATTGCTCGCCGTGTCCGAACTCGATGCCCAAGGCTTTCTCGCTTTCAGCGCGCGCAAAGACATTGGCGAACTTCAGGTCAGCGCCTCCGACGGCTACGATGCCTTCCTTGTGGGCACGCTCAAGATTCCCGAATACGCACCCTGTGCCGTGGATGGCAGAAAGGTTTATGTGGCCTCAGACAACAGCCTTCTTCGCAACTCTTTGGCTGATGATGGTTCATTCGTTGCTGAAGAAAGTTTGGATGTCGGCTGGTATGCCTACTCACTGAAAGCAGTGAACGGAACCATTGTTGGATCGGGGGGTACATCGATCCTTGCGACCAAGTCCGGCACCAACGAGATCAGTACATGGCAATTTCCCACATGGAGTGTGTATGCCGACAAGGTTGGAATGGCGGCGGATGGGGATCTGTTGGTGCCGCTCGGCCAGTATGGCATGGAGAGATTGGATCGCTGATCCAACACCTGCTCGCTTCGGCCTTTTGAAGGCCGTTCTTGCCATCTGTGATCGGGGCGTTGATCTTTCGCCCCGCATGACTCTTCTGGATCGTCTGGAAAAACGTTTCGGCTGGTTGGCCTTTCCGGGCTTGCTGCGGTTCTATGCGATTTTCCACGCAATGGTTTATGTGTTGCAGTGGTTCCGGCCGGACTTGGGGAAATTGTTGGAGTTTGATCTTGGGCGGATCATGTCGGGGGAAGTTTGGCGGACGGTGACCTTTTTGATTGCCTCATCGGGTTCGATCGGGCCGGGTTTTTTTGGAATTTTGGCGACTTTGTTTTTTGTGATGGTGGCCTTCATGATGAGCGATGCGCTGGAGGATGCGTGGGGGGTGTTTCGCACGACGCTGTTTCACTTGACCGGATTTGTGGGACTGATTCTTGCCAATTTTTTGTTTCCTTCGTTGATGCCCGAGTCGGGCACTCTGATTTATGGAGCCGCGTTTTTTGCATTCGCGACGCTGTTTCCGAGGGTTGAGTTTCTTTTGTTTTTCATCCTGCCGGTGCAGGTGCGGTTTTTGGCTTGGCTGAATCTCGCGGTTTGGGTGCTGGCGGTGCTAAGCAATTGGAGAATGTTGCCGTTCCTTTTGCTCGCTTATGCCGGATATCTGATTTTTGCGGGAATTCCCGCGCTCAAAGGGAGAGCTCAAAGCGGAGCCGGGCCATTTCAAGCTGCCTTGAGGCGTCAAAATCACGCCAAAGAAACGGCATTTCACGCCTGCGTGCAGTGCCAGCGCACGGACGTCAGCGACCCCGCGCTTGAGTTCAGGGTTGGCGCGGACGGTCATGAATATTGCAGCGAGCATCTGCCGAAGTAGGCGGATTGCCGCGCGGTTGGGGTTGCATTCGAAAAATTTGCGACCCATATTGAGGCGTCTTGACAATGCCATCTCCAAGTTCATCCGAACCTGTGATTCTGATCCGCTGTCCTTCCTGCGGTCAGCGCTTCAGGGTCGGTGACGACTTGGTAGGGCGTCCGGTCGAATGTGGTGCTTGTGAAAACCGCTTTCGGATCACCGAGAGTGTGATCGTTCGCGGGCGCAAGGTTTACCCTGGCGAACGAAATGACAGGCGGCTGGATTTTTTCCAGCGGGTTCCGATTGCCAACGCGCCCAGCACCGACAGTTTCATTCACCTGCAATACGACAACATTCATGATCCATCCCTCTTCGAGCCGTCGACTCCACAGCGGATCATCGCGGGCATGGCGGGCGCGGGGGTGATGCTGTTGATCGGCATGCTGTTGATTTTTGGCGCTTCGCGCGGCGGCGTGCTTGACGGTATGGTGACGCCCAACCGGATGGTCATGGGCGGCTTTGCGGGAGTGCTTGGCACGGCATTGCTGATGTATGCCAATCCCGCGGCGCGCAAAAAGGTTTTGGCAATCGGTTTGTTTTGCACGCTCCTGCTCGTTTCGCTGCCCTTGTTCTTGCAAGGCGGTTCGACACCACTGGGCGAGGGTGCTGTGGTGAAAAAAATCGAGACCCCTCAAAAACCCGAGGAAGACTCGGAGTTGGTCGAATTGAGAAACCGCCTTGGCACGCAACCGCTGGAGGAGGAAATTTCTAGACTCAAGGCTGAGGGCTCAACGCGTACGGCGGTGGGGCTTTGGCTTAGGGATCTGCGCGAGCAAAACCGTTTTCTCATCCGGGATTACGTTCTGCGCGCCACAGGCGCCGATCCGCAATCGCATTACTATCCGCGTGGCGGCGGTGATTTCCTAATGGTGGTTACGGGCATTGTGACGCCGACGGATGAGCTTGTTCAACTTTGCAAACCGCTTGGCGAAGTGGTGAAGGTCCATTCGGTTTTGCCTGTTTTGGAGGTCAAGGTCCGCAATGAAAACTTTGTCGAGAATCCGATCGAAAAGCTCAACAACAAGGCGGATCCGGATTTTTACACCCTCAACTTTGCCGAGTTGAATTCGATCGATCTCGATCGGATGGAAAAGGCGGTAAAGCGTTTGATGGATTCCTCGCCGAAGATTTTGCGGGCGGACATCACGCAAAGGCTCATCCAGTTGCTGATGGTGGATGAGGTGGATTTCAAGGTTGAGATTTGTTCCGCGCTGGCGGTTTGGTCAGAGTCGCCCGGGCCCGCAGGCACGGTGGCCTTGAAGGAAGCAAACAAACTGGCGGCAAGGGATCTTGAAGTGCCGAAGGAAATGATCGCCTTGGCGGTAAAAGAAGGCATCAGCGGTGTGGCCGAGGTTTTGGACAAGCTCTGGCAGAAAAACCCGACCCATTGGGAGTCGTTGTATGCCGATGTCGGGCCGAGTGCGGAGGCGGGATTGTTGACCCATGTGGGAATCGAGGACGACGGCCGTCGCCGCTCTTTGGTGCGCATTCTTGGCAAAGTCGGAGGCAGCGACAGTTTGCAGGCGCTTGAGTCGATGAAGTCCGAGTCAAGCGAGCCCGAGCTCAAAATCCTGATCGACAATTCCTTGGCCGCAGTGCGTTCGCGAATCTCGCAGTGAGTGGAGCTTTGCCATCGTAATGCATCCGCTCTTGCGATTGGCGTCATGACCGCTAGAATCACCAAGTATCAGTCATGTTCAGCGCCAAACAATTATCTTCCGAGCAGGTCGCTTCGCTTCACCAATGGGCCGCGGAGGGTGCCTCGATGTACGACATCCAACGCCGAGTGAAGGAGGAATTCGATATTTCGCTCACCTACATGGACACGCGTTTTCTGGTGCTTGATCTTGGCATCAACCTTGTCGAGGCAGCGGTGGAAGAACCGAAGGTCGAGGAAAAACCCGCGCCGATTCCGACGGGCAAGGTGAGTGTGACGATGGACACGCTCGCGCTGCCGGGGGCTTTGGTCAGTGGCAAGGTCGAGTTTTCCGATGGTGAAACGGCGATCTGGATGCTCGACCAGTCAGGGCGGCCGGGCTTGGATCCCGATACGGCAGGATATCGTCCGTCACAACCGGACATCATGGAGTTTCAAAAGCAACTCCGCGCGCTGCTCGAGAGCAGCGGAAAGTATTGATTTCCTTTTCGTTTCTAAAAACTCACAGACACACGGCCCGGATCGCGGCTTTGTTCCATGAACATGCAACTTGAGCGAATGACGGTTTCGCCCGGTCTGCTGATGGCGGCCATGTGTGCGTCGATGCTTGCTGGGTGCAAGCCTGAGAAGCGAGTAACGCAAGAGGTGAAAGTGCCTGATGAGGCGGCCATACGCGAGAGTGCCGAATTGCCACTGCGGCAAAGCCTGGCCGAAGCGCGTCTTGCGCTGGCGATGCGAGAACTCGATGCGGGCTTGGTCGATCATGCGCTGCTGCACGCGGTTTCTTCGCTTGAGACCGATCCCTTATCGGCCAAGGCGCGCGCACAGGTGGCGGCGATTTTGACAGCGCGGGCATGGGCCTTGCCCGAGGCGCGCATCCATGTAGGGAGGAAAGTGGATCACTTGCATTTTCGCGAACCCGATCTGTTGTGGGTGGCCTCATCGGGTGGATGGAACACGGTCTCGAGATGGAATTGCGACACGCTTGCGGCCGAGGCGGTGCTTTTTCCGCTGAAAGGCGAGCAGGTGCGCGGCATGGTGCTTGATCCGAGCGGGCAGGTGATGATCGTCGTGCGTCATGGGCGCGCTCTGCTGTGCGATGCGCAGTCGCTCAAGCCGATCCGTGACATTGGCTCAGTTCCTGAGAGCGCGACTCTGTCATCGGCGTTTGCTTTTTCGTCCGACGGATTGCTCATGGCGCACCCGTCGTATGATCTAGAGGATTCGCAAAAAATGCTTTGGCATTTGCGTGATGCCAAATCCGGCGAGCTTATTCGGAGCGAGGAGCTGGCGATTGTGACGGGGCGACGACATGTGGCTGCATCGCTTGATCGAAAGGAATGCAAGGTCGTGCACTCGGATGGCACTCAGTGGGTGATGCCGGTAGCTCCACTTGAGGCATGCCGCTGGGAAGATGTGAAGGCCCCCTTGGATGCGCAGCATGCGGACATCGAAAGCAATGCGGCGACGTCGCGCTTGAAAGACGATGGTCTGTTTTTTGACGGTCCTCATGCCGCTCCGATTCGGAGTGATGTACGCATCACTGCAACCCATTCATCGGATAAGAGGATCATCGTGGCAAAGGAGCGTGGCGACATCGATTTTTACCGTCTCTTGAGATTGTCGGGCAAAGTCAGGGAAAATTCGCCTGATCCGCAGGTGGTGGATCAAGCGGCACTTGATTCGTTGAAAAAAATCGCGCGGGCGCTCACTGGTCTGGAGCTTGATGCGAATTCTGGCGAGATGCGAAACCATGATGCCGAGGCGCGACTTGCCGCTTTGCGCGAATGTGATTTCGATTTGCTCGGAGCGGTTTTTCCGGAGCTCGATTTTGTGGAATTTCGCGAAGTGCTTGATGGCATGGCATTTCGTCGCAGCGATGAGATTTCGGTGGTGATGTTGGACTCGCGGTTGGAGGAAGCCGATCCTGAGAATGCGGACGATGAGGGGGAAATTGCCAAACTTTTCTCGCAGGGAGATGTTTCGCAGATCGTAGCATCCATCGAGAGCATCGATCCAAGCGGATTTGCGGCAGCGAAGCATTTGCAGCATGCCTTGGCATCGAGTGAGGCCTCGCTCATTGAAGCCTGTTTGCGGCGATTTTCTGCCATGCCGCAGACTTTGCGCACGCTCGCGCATTCAAGAATGGCATGGCTCCAGCAACGCAAAGCCGATGCGCTTGCATTGTGGCCCGAGCCATTTCCCGATTACCGTTTGATTCGTCTTGCCGAGGACTGGCAGGGCTGGGAACAGGCCGATTTTTCCGAAGCCTTTGAGGCCATGCGCGAGTGCGTGATCAAGGAAATTGAATCGCTCAAATTTCCCATCAACCCATCGGATGAGCATTTGAAGGACTTGGCTGTGCGCTTTGAAGATGAGGAAACCATGCGTGCCATGGGGCGTGCCCGTTATGCCAAAGCATGCATCGATGCCGCATTCGGATTTTGCAAGTTCAAGGATCATGCGCAGACCGCACTTGCACTCGCCACACGAGCGAGGAATTTGGGTCATCCGCCTGAGCCGTGTATCCGTGCGGAAGCGATGGCTTACACCGTGCTTGGCGACTTTCGCATGGCGCACGACCGCTGGTTGTTGTTGATCACCGAATTTCCCGTCGCGACACATGAATCGGGCGACTATGCCGAAGCTGCCTACACGGCGTTTGAAAATGCCGATTCGGGTCAGGCGATGGAGATTCTGCTCACCGGCATGCATCGGTTTCCACAGGATGCGGATTTTGCTTTGCGCGCCGGCTGGATCGCTTTGCTGACCGGTCATGACGAGCGCGCGTATCGGTTTTTGTTGGGCGGTTGGCAGATCGGGTATCGCGAGGAAAAGGTGGAAAATGCCACTGCGTTGCTTGCGACTGCGGCGATGCAATGCGGTGCCAAAGAGGATGCCGCGGCCTATTATGTGAATCTTGTCCATATCGATCCCGTATGGAAGGAAGCAAAGGCCATCGAGGCACTTGATTGGCCCGCGGAGTTGAAATCGGCGCTCGAATCGGTTCGTGCGTCGGCAGCGCTGCTTGCTCCTACGCGATAGCGTACGAATGCGACAATCGTCTCCGAATTTTTGATTTCCTAAAATTCGCTGCTACGATGGAGGCGCGTGAACTACTCCCCCCGGTCACGTTGCATCGCATTTCTTGGTGACTATGT